>JAVBSH010000018.1:0-25476 GCA_031547085.1 Bacteroidales bacterium | reverse complement strand
TGACTCAAGGTCTATAGGGACCATGATCCATGGTAAGTATGGACCACGAACCATGGTAAGTATAGACCATGACTCCAAGTCTATATAGACCCTCGTTCTTCACTCTTCACTCTTACCTTTTACCTTTTACCTCTTACCTCTCTCCTCACAAGCACAGGTAGGGGGCACAGCTACATACAGTTTTCTGAACCTGACACCATCGCCACAGGTAGCGGCATTGGGCGGCAAGGTGAACGCCGTGCCGGGTTCCGATCCGTCGCTGTGTTTCTACAATCCCGCATTGCTGGATAGTACGGCCGGCAACCGGTTATCGTTGAATTATGTAAACTATCTTGGGGGAATCAACTTCGGCTATGCGGCTTATTCCCGTTCATACCGGGGTATCGGTAATTTTGCGGCAGGTATTCATTATGTGAATTACGGAAAATTTACCGGGGCCGATGACTCGGGACTCCTGACAGGTGATTTTTCTGCAGCAGAGTATGCGTTCAACCTTAGTTATTCGCGTATACTGCCATGGCTTGACAGCACTTTGGTAGCAGGTATCAATGTAAAGCCGTTGCTATCTAACTTCGAGCGATATACATCGTACGGTTTGCTTGCCGATATCGGAGTTACTTACAGGCATCCCGACCAGCGATTTGTGGCTGCATTGGTCATCCGGAATATAGGTGGGCAGTTAACCGCTTACGCCGACGGTGGCCGTGAGCCGGTACCATTCGAGATACAATTGGGCGTATCGCAACGGTTACAACATGCTCCGTTCCGTTTTTCATTGCTCGTGCAACATCTGGAACGGCCACGCCTGGGATACAACAAGCCTAACATTGACCCGGCTCCGGGACAACAAGCGACTACGGAGGATGATATGAAAAGTGGATTTGAGCTTTTTGCCGACGAAGCCATGCGTCATCTGTTAATTGGTGTGGAATGTTTTCCCTTCCGGGGATTAGAACTCAGGGCTGGCTATAACTACAACCGCCGCCAGGAGATGAAGATAACGTCGCGCACCGGAATGGTGGGTTTCTCGTGGGGAGTGGGCATTCATATCTCACGTTTCCATATCGACTACGCCCGCTCGCGTTGGCATTTGGCTGGCGCATCCAATCATTTTTCCATCAGCATGGATATGGAAGGATTAGGTAAGAGATGAGGAATGAGTCTTTCACCTCTCACTTCTCATTCCTCACTTCTCAATCAGTATATGATCAATCCTGCGACGCCGGCTATCAGGATCATGAGGATCGGATGCAATTTCCATTTCCAAACTAAGAGGAAAGAAACAATGAAAATGATGATGCTGGTATAATCGGTAAAATTATCCTTATTGGCCAACATCAAGGCTGCTGCGGCAATTAACCCTACAACGGCAGGGCGTAAGGCCATCATCGCCGATTCGATATAAAAATTATGTTTGAACTTGACGAAAAACTTACAGGCAATAAGCATGAGTATAAAAGACGGCAGGCAAACGGCAAACGTCGCAAGCATTGATCCCCAAACATTGCCGGTTACCACATAACCGATATAGGTAGCACTGTTGATACCGATCGGGTCTGGAGTCATTTGCGAAATGGCCACAATATCGGTAAATTCACTGGGAGTGAGCCATTGATGCCTAACCACAACTTCGGCCTGGATCAGCGATAACATGGCATAACCTCCACCAAAACCGAACAGGCCGATATGCAGATATGTTAAAAACAATTGAAAGTAGACCATGGATATGAAAAATGAAGCGTGGTTAATCTTTAGCTATGAATTTCCGGTAGATAATGCCACCAGCTATTGCACCGAGCACAATGAACACCGGCGATACCCCGGCCAGCCAGATCAACAGGGCAGCAACCACCGGTATCCAAACGGTTCGTATGTTAATCTTGGCTTGTTTGGCCGTATTGAATACCGGAACGGCGATCAGGGCAACCACAGCAGGGCGGATTCCCTTGAATATGCGCTCAACGATAGGATTAGCCTGTATATCGCTAAAATACATTGCTATCAGCAGTATGATCATGAAGGAAGGGAGCACTGCACCCAGCAAAGCTACTATACTGCCTTTCCATCGGCGTAACTTATAACCCACAAAAATGGCAATATTAACGGCCAGCACACCCGGCGTGGATTGTGCAACAGCCAATGCATCCAGGAATTCATCCTTACCAAGCCATTTTTTGATGTCCACCACTTCCTTCTGCACTAATGGTATCATAGCATATCCACCGCCAATGGTAAAAGCGCCAATGCGAAAAAAAGTAATGAAAGCATCCAGATAAAGGTTGGTGCTTTTTGTCTTTTGAGACTTGACTTCGTTGATCATAGAGAATTGAAAATGAACGTATTCGCTTCAACTTTGTATTAACTTCCGCGTAGTCGGGCAGGTGAGCTCAACGAAGTTAATTGTCAATTATCAATTGTCAATTATCAATTATTTAGGAATGTTCGCCGTTGTTTTCTGTGTATACTTTCACGAAATATTCATTGTCTTCCAATCCCATTTCGGCTGCTTTTTTTGCGGACGCCTCTTCGATTTTTTCGAAACGTTCGGTAGCGCCTGTGAGATCGAAAATACGTTGGAGTTCATTGAGCGACTCATCCGGAATTTTGCGCAAAATTCCGGGGCCTTCGCCATCAAGGTTTCCGCCCAAGCGCTTGAACACATCATCCAGGTTTTCCTGCTCCCATTTCCAGATAGGGCCTGCTTCGGGGTGCATCTCAAAAGAGACGTTACGTGGATAGATACAATAACCATATTTCAATATCCATTCGCCGATGGTGCGTTTAAGCGCCAATTGCTGACGTCCCTTTTCCGATTCGGTAAAAAGGCCTTCATCCTGCGAAAGCGAGCGCAATGCAATGATGATCAATCCCGGGGCATTGTCGCGTGGACAACGTGTGACACACGACATGCATTCACCACAATACCATATCGTTTCGCTCTTGAGCAGATCCTCAATCTTATCCTCATCCTTGCTTTGCACGATATTAGCTACTTTACGGGGATCGTAATTATAAAACTCAGCAGCCGGGCACACTGCCGTACATGTCCCACAATTGATGCAGGCACGTAAACCCTCTTGATAGCGGATATCCGCACTTAATTTATCATATAACCGTCCCATACATTTAATGAATTATGATTCAATGTCGTTTAGTTAAGAAATTAAAGATGTCTCCACGCGCGTACTCGTACCTCGTACGCTTGGTCGACATGACGGCATCACGTGTCGGGAGGAAGAAGGTTGGGCGGCAGAGCCGCCCAACCTTCTTCCCCTTTCTTCTCTCAGGGCGAGGCGTCATGTCGACTGAAGCTTGCGCAGCATGCGGAATGGAGACATCTCTTGTGGGTTTGAATGATCCTTAACTAAACGACATTGAATTATGATTGGACGATACAAAAATACGGAAATATCCGATCATAACCATTCTTCACTCAATATTTTGCCTTGCAGGCTCACCATCACCAGTTTCAATGGTACTTTCCGCCGGGCTTGCTCCAATGCCTGTTTGGCTATATGCAATAGACCTCCGCAGCATGGCACTTCCATGATCATCACGGTGAGTGTGTTGATATGACTGTCGTCGATCATTGCCGCCAGCTTTTCTATATACGCATCTTTGTTAGTGTCCAGCTTGGGACAGGCAATCGCCAAGCGTTTCCCCTGCAAGTGCGCCGAATGAAAATCGCCCACGGCAAACGCCACACAGTCGGCTGCCAGTAACAAATCCGCATTTTGCAGGTAAGGGGCATGCGGCGACAGCAAATGCAGTTGCACCGGCCACTGCGAAAGAGCGCTTGGTTGACCGCCCGCATTAGCTGCCATTGCCGGAGCCGGGGCAAAACTCATCTGCCGCGCACCCGGACATCCTCCGCCAGCGCTATGAGATTGCTGATGGCTGTTTTCCCCGGGTGCCGGTTTCCAACTAATGTTATTCCTGACTAAATAATCGATACCGATATGGTAAAGAGCGTCTTGTCCATGGTCTTTTAAATGCCTTAAATGTGCTTTCACCACCTGTTCGCCTTTTTCTACAAGGCGCTCCATCACAGCCAATTCGTCATATGGTTCGGCTTCCCGTTCTTCCAGGCTGATAGCGCCTACCGGACATTCGCCGATACAAGCGCCCAACCCGTCGCAATACAGCTCGCTCACTATTACGGCTTTCCCGTCAATCAATTGCAAGGCGCCCTCGTGGCATCCATCCACACACTGCCCACAACCATTACATAATGCTTCGTCTATTTTGATAACTGTCCTCTTCATTTCCTATCCAAAATTTATGACAAAAATACACATCTTGGACAGGACAATCTGTAACATTTGTTACAAACAGACGATTGTTTATAACAGTTTAGCTTTCACATCACTTCTTAATTTCCCGATGAACACCACATTGTTCGCCTCTTCGTCCAGAGTTGAAAGCAGTTTTTTTAGTGTTTGTTTGTCCTTATCGGTACAACTGCTTTCAGCAAGACGCTTTTCGATATCTTCCTTTAATTGGCCGGGTTCAAGGTTATGCACATAATATCCATTGCGAAGCTGGACAATATACGTCGGTGCATTCATATTCCCGTAGTAATCATTCACCACTTTGATGTATGTAGAGGTTTTGGTTTTCAAATCTGTTGCAACCAAACCTTTACCGAACACATTGGTAAAAAACAAGTCCTTGTTCAACTCATAATATTGTTTAAAAGGTTTTTCGGACGAGCTGTAAGTCATCGCGAAAGCAGGCATTATTTTGTTGGCCTTTACATCATAATGATACAAAGTGTCGCTACTGGTATGGCCGAAATCGAATGCAGGCGTATTACGTGTATTGAATATTTCGCCATTGTAGTCGCCGACAAGAAGATACGAAGGCGGAGCCAATTTTTTGATCACCTTCCCTGTATTGACATCAAACTGGATAGCAATAGCATTTTCGCCTTTAAATGCCATGTGCATTACCGTCAATATGCCGTCGGACAAATGTAATTTGGGTTTATGTAATGATTGGGGTGCAACAATATCTTTCACAAATTTCCCGGATGTGTTGTATACAAGTATTCTATCGCTGGCCATGCCTACTAAGTAAATCAATCCGTTCTCGTCATCAATGATATCGTCGTAAAGCGATATGGAATATTCGCCGGGACCTTTACCTATTGATCCTACAGTACACAGGAATTTTCCCGAACGATCGAATAATTTGTAAGGCCTGCCACCTTGTTGCCTGACTCCGATATACTTGTCGGTAACTGTCGTAAACCACGGCTTAAAAAGAGCGTCTTCGTTAAATTCCAATTGAACCAACGTAAGGTTTTCAACTAAACTGCTAAGCGGAATCGTTTTCACATCCGATTTCACTTTATTCAAGGAACAAACAGCCATCTTGCCACCTTTTATGTTGACTTCCGCTACCGAACCATCACCTTGGGCACAAACGGTTAAACAAGCAAAAATGAGTACTACGAAAATAATTTTTGTTTTCATGAGACAAATATTTAAGTTATTAATTATGAAAATATTACAAATACACTAATTGGTAATCTTGAATCGCACCAATCGTAACGGATTCCCTTTGGTTTTTTTTAAAGTCTGCAATGCATAGATATAGCCTTTATGGAAGATCATCTTCAATGGCGTAATCGATAAATTATAATCGTCGCATTCGAAACTGCTTTGGCAAATAAATTCACCTCCATTTTGATACACCCAGACATTGAACTTATTACCGCCTTCTTCCTTTGGAATTTCGAAAAACAGCAAATTATCGTCCGCATCCTTCATCATATTCGAAAACACAGGAACCGGAACAGGTGCTGTTATTTTACCCAAATCCTCTTCCATCTGTTTTAAAATAGCTTTATGAGCTTTTATATTCTCTTCCACTGCAACCCATGAAGCTAACGCCGGAGTTTTTAAACTCTTATATTTTTCAATAGCCTTTGTTTGGATTTCCTTTTGTTCTTCCACTGAAATACTGTTTTTGGCCCACTCGATTTTATATTTCGATTTCAGATTACCATTGATGTCATAAGCCAATATTTCCCCCGTATGTGGCAAAGCAACGATCAACCGGTCGTTCGCAAAAGCTATTTTAGGCGGGGAATTAAGTCCGGTAGCATCGATATAAGGCATGGTATTCAAAGAAACCATTCCTCCTTTCTCAAAAATATATGAATAATTAAACAGCTTGCAATGATCGCCTCCACTGCATTTAGAAGTAAAATGTTCCCAAATAATCTTCTGTTCGTTGGTTTGATAATCGACAATAGCCACAAAATCCCTGAATTTATCTTTCCAAACTGCCCAACCCACTACAACTATTTTATTGTTGGTCAGCGGAATCATTCCTCTGGTCATATAGTCAAGGGTCAATGTCTTTACATAATTCCCATTAAAATCGAAGCAAACCATCTTACCCAGATTGTCAGGAGCAGTAAAAAAGTTATTGTTAATGACTCCTTCGATCGGGTTGTTATCCTTAAATTGCATTCCTGAACGGCCTGTAATACCAAACTCCTTCACAAACTTACCGTTCGCATCGAATAAATAATAATAATTCTGATATATATGATTCACGACCACTGATCCGTCGGGCATCAAGACAATTGATTTTCTGTTGCCCATCGACCGGTAATGAATTGTGTCGTAATAAGTTTCAAAAATCTGATCCCATTGGTTGCCCTGGGCATATTCAGCATCGGGCACTAACTTTATAGCGCCTTCCTTGTAGATATCCAACAGCGACTGAGCTGGTGCATATTGCATTGAAAACATGAGACTAACGACAATGGCAAACTTTTTCATTTTGCTATGATTTTAATTTTACATCAATTATATTCTGTAACTTTTCCTTTAGGATCAATTATTTTGATGACCATTTCCTGTTGCGAAACAGGCCGGTTTGCATCATAATCACCTTCAAAACTGTATATCAACTGGATTTCTTTCTCCCTGGAGTTTTTGGGGAGTGTAAAAATGATAAGAACAAGGATACAGGCCGCAGAGGCAGCATATATGTAATGTTTGATCCGGATATTCATCCTGTGTTTCCGGGCAACAGGCGCTACAAATCGCGGAACAACGGCTGGCTGTCCGCCCAATCGGCTTATGTCTCTTTTGATATATCCGGCAAATGCGCTTTGTTCATCTATGTTCCGGGCACATTGGGGACAATCTGCCATGTGCGCTTCGATGTGCCCGGTTTCCTGCAAACTAACTTCACCATCAATATATTTTTGAATTAACTCATCATCAATACATTTCATAATTCAATCTTTTTAGTATTCCTTTTAACTTCTGCAAAGTCCGCGATAATGTTTTCCCGACCGACGAGAAATTAATCCCGGTAATCTGGGCAATTTCCTTATACGAGTAATCTTCACTATAAAGTATCACCAATTCCATCTCCTGCGGTTTGAGTTCGGCAAGGGCTTGTTTTAGTATCATATCAGGACTTTGTATTTCAATGCTTTCTTCCTCCGACTCCAATTGGTTGACGGTATCCAATTGCATACGCTTTTTCCTTTGGTTCAGATGGTCAATGCATTTATTGATGGCAGCCCGCACCAACCAAGCCTGGGGATAATGAATAAAAAGCCCGTTTTGCAGCTTTTCAAAATAGCAAACAAATATTTCCTGAACAATGTCATTTACGACATCTTCATCGTTTACCATCTTTCTTGCAATACAGAATACCCTTGGGTAATTCTCCCTGTATGTCGTCTCAAAACTATTCAAACCCACTCTTTATTATAAGTCTGTGAAGGATGTGATTTTGTGACAAGAAATACTATTTTTTTTATTTTTCCAACTGTAGAAAGCAATAGTTGACAGGTTTAGGAATTGTAAAAAATAAATATGCCAAATGTAGGTCGATGCATTCATTCTCCCATCATTCTTCCCAAAGTAACTTGCAATGTCGAACACAGAATGTAGCGCATGAGGAATTTATTTATCATGTTATTCACAAACACAAAAGCCGCCTCCCTGGGGGAAAGCGGCTTTTGTGTTTTTACGTATAGCATTTATTGCAAGGTTCCGTCCGTTTTCCAAGTCTGAGTAATATCCCACATAAATAGCTTGTTGAAATATTTTCCCAATGTGAATTTATTCGTAGGGGCATTGCCTGTGTAAATTGAAGATGTTCCGTCAGTATTGTATTTTTTTAATACTGGGAGGTTTAAGCCTTGAGCAATAGCTTCATCGAACCAGACACGGGGAAGATCGATGGTTGCAACAGGATTAGATGCTGTCAACGAGGCATCTATAAGGACAGACAAAGTGGTGGAGGTCAGATAAACCGTATTCCGATCATCGGTCTGATACTCAATAGTACCATTTGAAGGGGAAGGAATTAGGGCACTTCCGGACATGACAAAAGTTCCATCAACGCAAACCCCGCCACCTTGAGGAAAATGGATATATTTTAGAAGATTTTCTTTTATCACGCCCCCTTTCATGTAAAATTTACTTTTAGCACCTAAAACGCTCACTCCACCACCCACTGCAGCTGTGTTACCTGATATCTCCCCTCCTTCCATGTTAAGGATAGAGCCATTTTCGAGTTGAATACCCCCACCATACGAATATTTACCTAAGCTCTTTGCTGTATTCTTCGTTATTTTCGCATTACCACTGATGGTAACTCTGGAAATACTGCTGGATGAACTCCCGCTGATTGCATACACGCCGCCACCCATACGTGAATAGCCTCCGACATTGGCATTACCGGTTATAACTGTATTGCCTTTCAGTTCAAGCTCGCCACCGTATTGTACCGTTACGAGTGCGTCGGTATTATTGCTTGCATCACTCCCACCATACTCAGAAGTAGCTATCCCACGGAGAAGCACGTCCCCGTCAAGTACCAACTTTGCGTTGCGGCTAGAATATTCTGAACCGCCAACGGTGAATATAGAGCCTGTGCTTGCCAGCCTGATCTCACGTTGCGAGTTGCTTGTGATGGTGAGTACCAGTCCGGTTACATTAATCGTTTGGGGAATAAGGTATACATCCATCAAAAGGGTGATGGTTTGGTTACCTCCGCGTCCTTTAGCAACGTCTATAGCTTCCTCGAGAGAGGCATAAGACTCGGAAAGATTTCCTAACCAGCAAACTGAATAGGTAACGGTGATATTAAAAAGTGTCGATTTTCCGTTTACGGTGATGGTGATGGCTTTGTTGCCTATGGTTGAAAGATTG
Organism: Bacteroidales bacterium; assembly: GCA_031547085.1. Classification (GTDB taxonomy): domain Bacteria; phylum Bacteroidota; class Bacteroidia; order Bacteroidales; family UBA4181; genus JAIRLS01. The sequence continues at coordinate 16,282 of JAVBSH010000018.1, read as the reverse complement.
TCGCTGGTACTCAGATTGGCGGCGGTAATATTCACAACTGCGGGATTGCCTATATCGTAAGTGCCGGTAACTACCAAGCCGGTAAGGTCAATGTTGTTTACCGACGTCAATGCATCCACCTTGTAAGCCAACTTTTTAGGCGGTGTGGTGATGGCAATGCTTTGCAATACCCTTACACTGATCTTGAAGGTTGCGGTTTGCCCGTCTATAGTGATGGTAATAGTCTTTTCGCCACCGGTGGCAAGGTTGCCTGTGGTACTCAGGTGGGCGGCAGTAACGGTGACATTTTTCTTGTCGCCTGTGTCGTAGGTTCCACTCACTATCAGGCCATCGAGCTTGATGTCGGCCACAGTCTTCAGTTCATCCACATCATAAATGATTTTTGTGGGTTGTTTGGTAATGGTGATGTTCGTCAACACCCTTACCTTGATTTTAAAAGTAGCGGTTTTTCCGTCCACGGTTACCGTGATGGTCTTTTCGCCGCCGGTAGCAAGGTTGTCTGTGGCGCTCAGGTTGTCAGCGTTGATGGTAACGGGCGCCGGGTTACCTGCATTATAGGTTGCGGTAACTACCATGCCGGTGAGGTCGAATTTGGCAACGGATGTAAGTTCGCCTACGTCATAAACGGTTTTCTTGGGTTGTGTGGTGATGGCAATGCTTTCTACCGACTTGACGGTGATTTTGAAAGTTGCCGTCTTTTCGCCCACGGTTATCGTAATGGTTTTTTCGCCGCCAGTAGTGAGGTCGTCCGTGGTGCTTAATTGTGCTGAAGTAACGGTTACGGGTGCCGGAGCGCCTGCGTCGTAAGCGCCTGTTACCACCATCCCCTGGATATTGATATCGGTAACGGTGGTGAGTGTACCCTTGTCATATACAGTTTGTGTGGGTTGCTTGGTAACAGCAATACCCGTCAACGTGCGTGCTGTTTGCGTTACGGTGATGGTAACCGGCTTCAGGTCTACGCCATCACCATAAGCGGTGAGTGTGACAACTGTAGTGCGCTCGGCATCTGTGTCGTTGTCTGCAAGGACGTCTATGATCAGCGTTCCATCGCCCTGGCCTTCAGGCAAAGGAGAACACCATGCCTGAGGACAAAATGCTCTCCATGATACATTACCGGTTACTTTCACGGTATATTTCCCTGCTTTTTTATCGGCAGCAATAGTGGTTTTGTCTACCGATAATCTGGGAATAAGCCCTTCCTGCGTTATTGCAATAGTTTTACCTCCGGCGCCCTCACCAGTGATCAACACATTCGTGGTACGTTTTTGGGTGGACGGGTTTCCGGTAAGTTTTATTTTCACTTCACCGTTACCATTACCTTCTGCTGGTGTTATGGCACACCAGTCTGTTTCGCTTCTGGCTGTCCAACTGGTGTTGGAAATTACTTTTACGGAATACTCACCTGCTTCGCCAGTAGCAGTTACAGTAGTTTTGTCTATCGAAAGTGTAGACTCTTCTTTGTCCTTGCAACCGAACATTACGAGGACAATGATTACTAAAATACTTATTCTCTTCATTCTTCTTGATTTCTATGATGGTTAAAACTTATTTTTCTGGTACGTCCATTTTGCAGGACCGGCATTTTGTACCTACAAATGCAACTTGAATTCACGTTTCTATTGTTATGTTCCTGTTTTTTAATTTATTCAATCTCGCTTGGATGTTATTTTCCGTCTTTTGAAACGCATAAAAAATCCCCCTCACTCTGCTGTATGCGAAGGAGTTGACAATTGATCATTTTAACCGGCATTTAGCCTCTGCAATGTCCGGTTCAGCATTTTATACGTTGATTGCTCAGGAAGGTTACATCAGAATGAATCTTTCTACCATATTTTTCAAGAGTTTTATGCCAGTTGCGATACTATCTCGTGCAGAAAATCTATAAAAAACTCAGGCGGATAAATACCTAACCAGATCACCAATGCCAGAAGTACATATTGCGATACAGACTCGATGACTGGAGGATGTTTGACCGGATAGCTTTCAAGTTTCTTTGGAATGAACAACAGTCCGAAAATGCTACGCCCGAGTGACCAGATAATAATGGTGAGCAACAGCATGACAACAACCATCAATGGAAGGTAGTTGCTGTCGAGCATCGACAAGAAGATCATGGACTCGCTCACAAACAATCCTGACGGGGGCATAGCAGTGATACAGAAGAAACCAATCAGTAATACCACCCCACCCCATACATTGATACGAAAATAGTTACCGACCTCATGTCTATTCACGGTTTTGTAAATGTATGAAACCTGGCAGAACTGGAAGAACAAAGCCGCCTTCACAAACGAATGCAGCACCATGTGCAGCAGCGCAGCAAAAAATCCGTGGCCGCCCATGGCCAATCCGATGGCCGCCAACCCGACATGTTCCACACCCGAATATGCGAGTAACCGTTTGTAACCTTTGGTACGCACCATGTAATAAGCTGCAATGGACACCGAAAGAATGGCGCTGATGAAGATCGCTTTTTGCGCCCAAACGCCGCTCTCATTGTTATTGATGATCTGGAATACCCGGAAGATAGCGACAAAACCACCGTTGCAAAGACAAGTTGCCAGCAATGCTGCGGCAGGCGTCGGAGCCTGGTCCTTGGCATCAACCCCGGCGGTAAACATCGGGAATAACCCGGCTTTGACCGTATAACCGGAAAAAAGGAATAAAAACCCTATTTTAAGCCAGAACGGATCAAGCTCAGGTGCATGTTCAATCAGTTCGCTATAAGTAAAATTTTCAAGTCCTATCTTGGTAACGGCGATGCTCAGGAATAACACGCCGATGAACGACATGGCGATACTCACAGAGCATACGAAAATATATTTCCATGTGGCTTCCAGCGATTCGACAGAACGATGATGATAGATCAGCATACAGGACGAAACAGTGGTCAACTCAATGAAAATCCAGGTCATGCCCACATGGTTCGAAAGATATACCCCGCTCATGGCGCCACAAAAGAAAGTCAGCATAGCCAGGTAGATATTACGAACCCGCATTTGCTCATTATTTTTCTCCAGGTATAAAAAGCTGTGGTAATATGCCGGGAGCATCAGCAGGCTGAGGATCATGAGAAAAAGCACGCCCAATGCATCGGGTGTAAAAAAGTCGAAACCCGTAAAATGCATCCGGTGCATCTCGAATCCTGTAAAAGTCCATTGCAACACAAGCAGAAGGCCCGCCGTGATGTGTTGCGCATATGGACGCCGCATCAGGAGAAAAGCACAACCGAGAATGAGGACACCGATGAAATATGCTATAATCATGCCTTATCGGAAGTTATATTTTCTTTCAACTGAATGATTAGATCAAGGCGAAGTCCTGTAGCAGAACTTATCTGCTCCACATCCAGCCCCATTTGAATCAGGTTCGTTGCTACTCTCCGTAATTCATTGTCAATAGCCGACACTGTCTCGCTTTCCTTGATGGCAAAAGACTTCATATCTTGTTGGTAGGCTATTTTCTCGTCATTACTCAGTCGGTCGTATTCCAGTAGCCGACGCGCCTCGTCCAAACCCTTGGCTGTAAATTCGTCCTTGATCACGTTATTTTTCAAGTAATAGATCCATTCATCCAACGAATCCTTGGCGAAATCATTGAAATCGTTGACACGGATGATACAATATTCCGGAAAAATATCCCCGGCTTCGGCTTTCATGTATGCGTCACACTGCGCCTGGGTCAACATCAGGACATCGTCGTTGTGGATGCCGCGGAAAATCGTTTTGCCCCAGTACACATAATCCGAACCCTGGCCTAATTCAAAGTAAACGATGCTGATAGAGTATATCTTGCGTACTTTTTCGTACAGATCGCCCAGCCGGATATGATCGGTGATCGCTTTAGCCGTACCGAAAGCCATCCGGTGAAAGTAATCGCGTTGATAGCTGATCTGCACCTCGATAATAATGATTTCGCCTTTACCGTCCTTCACCAGCATATCCACCTGGTTGTACTTATCGTCCCCGGTTTGCTGGTTGGCCTGGCTTTCAAGTATCTCGATAATTTTCAGATGATCGTCGTTGAGGACAGTCGACAAGAATCCTTCCAGTACCGAAAAGTCGGCCTTATTGCGCAACAGGCGTTTGATCGCCCAGTCGAAACGTATATATTGCTTGCTCATTGCTGTTTTTTATCGAAATAAATTAAGGCCCTTATGTAAATTGATTTCTGCGTTTTGCCTGCCCGACAAGTCATTCAGGCGGGCGCAATCATCAATATTCAAATATTCAATTATTATGATTAATCCCTCAACTGGTTTAACTGTTCCACATCGCTTTCCTTGAACACATCGCCAATCTTGTTCACAAAAATACCCAAAACGAGGATACTGACAAAGATATCAAGCAGGATGCCGCTATTCACCAACATCGGCATCTCATTACCCACAGCCAACGAAAGAATGAAGATTCCATTTTCCATCACTAAATATGCAATAACGTGTGTGACCAATTTTTTGCGTGAAATAATGATGAATAATCCTACAAACACGGTAGAGATAGCCACTACGAAAAATACTATGTCCAAATCGCCCATATTGATTGTGCTGGCACCGAGGAAAGAACCGACAATCATCAAGGTAATGATGATCAATGATACGAAGTTCGGCACAAAAGGCTCGGCCTCGCGGGTGATGCCGTTCCGGCGGATAATATTTTTCAGGAACAACGGTATTAGAAGAGCCTTGAAGATAATGGTTTCTAAAAGGACGAATGTCAGGTTGCCCCAGTTCATATCGTGCAGTTGGATATAAGCGACTCCGAACAGGATAAACCCCTGCAGCATCAAGATATTGATGTAAGTGAACAGCCGGTTGGCAATCCCCAGATATAGAAGCGTCATCGAAAAAACAACCAATAGAACGTGTGTCATTTTATTTTCAAACTTACAATTTTCCCAACATCAACAATACCCCGAAAAAAATCAGCAAGCTAACCGACGAAAGGGTAAAAATGAACTGCGCATTGTGACTCATACGGAACCGCACCCCGAACGACTCAATGCATCCGATGATGATGGCAAACAACAACTGGATGGCAAAAAAAACGGGGATAAAAATATAATATGGCCACGAATGATCCATGAAAAAGTTGGCGATGAGCGAACCGTAAACAGCAAATTTCAATGTGCCGGCATACATGATCAGACCGAGATCGAAACCACTGTTGTCCAATATCATCACTTCATGAATCATGGTCAGTTCAAGGTGTGTCTTGGGATCGTCAACCGGCATGCGGCTGTTTTCAATGGCCACAATCAGCAGCAGCACAAACCCTGCCAACACAGCCATGGCGTATGACACCGGCCCCGAAAAGTGGAACGCTGCATAAATTTCGTAAAACGAAGTGTGTCCAGTCAGCAATGCGAATGAACCGATAAGGATGAAAAATGCCGGTTCCACCAAAAGTGAAAACAAAGCCTCGCGGCTGGCTCCCATCCCTTCGAAGCTGCTGCCGGTATCTAAAGCCATCAATATGATGAAAAATTTGCCGACAGCCAGCAGGTAAGCGAAAACTACAAAATCGCCTTCGAACGAAAGCAATCCTTCGCTGCTGCCAAACGGAACCAGAAATGCAGAAAACAACACGGCTGAGAAGTAAACCACCGGCGCCAGACGGAATATCTGACTGGTGGTATGGCTATATACGGCTCCTTTGCGGAACAACCGAACATAATCATATATCGGCTGCATGATGCGCGGCCCCTTGCGTCCCGAAAGAAGACTTTTGGTGCGGATGATGACGCCTGAAAAATACAGGCTGGTGACGAGGATAAGGATCAGGCTTAACATGGTTTATCTACAATATTTTCAACCAAGTCAACAACAGGATAAACAGGATGAACAACAACCCATACATGATATACCATTGCAGTCGGCCATCCTGGATGCGCAATGATATCACGGAGATACGGTTGATCAGCCGCGCTACCGGCCGGATGAGCCGCGCTTCCACCCAATCGTCGTATATATAGGCATAACGCGCCTGCCGGGGAAAAATATCCTCACGGGGCACACGCTTATAATTCTTCCGGACAGGCAATAACGAGCCGAATAACTTGCCCATAGGCTTGGTAAAGGAGCTGGCGGTGTATTGCATACGCGTACTGGGTTGCAGGCTTCCGCAGCCCCAGGTATCGCCCTGTCGCTCGGGAAGGCGGCGTGTAGCCATATTGCGTAAGGCCAATATGCCAAGTACCACAGCCAGGAATATCACCAGTACAATGCTTACTTTCTGGAGCAGATTGGTAAAACCGGCAATATCGGGTTGAAATCCCCAAACACCATCAAACGTATTAGAAACAACGCCGGATACGATGCCGAATGAAGCAAACGGAACCAGTACTACCAACAGCATGACTGCGACCAGTACGTATTGCGGACGACGCATGGCTGCGGATGGCTCCCGGAGATCGGAAAGATAAGAAGTACGCGGCGTGCCAAGAAACATGGCGCCGTAAGCTTTGGTGAACGTGAGCACCGATAACCCACCGATCACAGCAATAGCCGTTACACCCAGCATAACAATGATACTTTCGGTAGTATCGGGCTGCATCACGCCTTTGATGAACCCGAAGAAAAGCATAAATTCGGACAAAAACCCGTTCAACGGCGGCAATCCGGCAATAGCCAGCGATCCGACAAGGAACAGGCCCGCCGACTTAGGCATTATTTTTGCCAATCCGCCCATACGGTCTAAATTGCGGGTATGCGTATTACGGTATACCGCTCCAGCCCCAAAGAATAACAAGGCCTTTGATAATGCGTGATTCAACACATGAAACAATGCACTGCCATAACCCGCCATCATCAGGAAAGCATTACCGGCATGCTGGCCCACCAGACCCAAGCCGATCCCCATTACAATAAGTCCGATATTTTCGACGGTACAATAAGCCAGTAACCGTTTGACATCTTTCTGTACCGAAGCATGCAAAATTCCATATACACCAGTAATCATACCCGCAAACATCACCATATTACCGATCAGTAACATATCCGATTGCAGCATCGTCACCATCCTGAATATGCCATATATACCCATTTTAACAATAACGCCCGACATAATACCCGACACATGCGAAGGCGCTGCAGGATGTGCATGCGGCAACCATGTATGGAAAGGAACTATACCGGCCTTGAATCCAAAGCCCACGAAAAACAGCAGGAACAACGGGATATTATTGTATTTGGAAAAATATTCGCCGATTTTGGAAAATTCGAATCCGCCTTCGCTTTGATAGACAATAAAAAAGGCGATCATCAGGCAGATGACAGAAATATGCATCTGCACCAAGTAATTTAATCCTGCCCGAAGCACACTGCGCTCCTGGTTATCGAAAATCACTAACAGGAACGACGACAGCGACATGATTTCCCATACGAACAGGAACGCCAATCCGTTTTGCACAATGCAGACCATGATCATCGAGAGGTGCATCCACACCAGCATCACGTAATGCAGGCTGAGGTTGGCCGATTGTTCATATCCTTTCAGGTAGCCCGGCGAATACCAAACCCCGGGAACCACGATTAGATTTATAATCAGTATAAACCATGCCGATAGCGGATCGATGACAAATGATATATTCTCCCAGATGTAACCCGTAGCAAGCGTATAATTAAGCTCCTGACCAGCCAAAGCAGCAACAGACATAGCCGACGAAACAGTTGCAATCCACAGCGAAGCCACCAACGCGGCATAACCCTTTAATCTGTTGGGTATGAACGGAACAGCCAACAAAACCAGAAAAGCGGTAATGATGAATACAACCAGAAAATTCATGTTGCAAATGTATACAACCTGAATGATTTCACCAAAGTAAACTATTCGGTTTACCTATACCAAACAAAAATGCCTCCCGAAAAATCCCGGAAGGCATTCCCAATAATTATAAACCTTAAAATTAGAAACGGAAATTGATACCGACACGGAACCCGAGATTACTCAATCCACTGATGTCAAAGGTATCGTAGCTATTGGTCGAATAGGCATAAAAAACAGCCAGGTGTAAACCAACATTCTGGTTAGGAAGTGGTGAAATCATGGCACCTAACTCGGGCATTACATTAAAGCCCCAATTTTCATTATAACTTTCATAGACATTGTAATACCTACGTTGTTCACTGTAATTGGCGCCTATTTTCAATCCGAAATAAGGATCAAATAGTCCAGGCTGAAGAAAATGGAAACGAGTAGACACCCCAAAAGGCAACTCATAAATGGTCTGGTATTGATCCATGGTCACCGCTCCGGCTGTACTTGCCAACTGATAGGTCTGACGGCCTTCGTACTTGATAAACGTTTGCCATGATATAAAAGCTCCAATAGCAAACTTGTCGCTGATAAAATAATGCCCTTCAAAATTGGCACCCCAACCGGACGAATTATCGGCATAATTCATTCCCATAGGAAGACCTATTTGCCAATGACCGGAAAAATCGCCTCTGCCCTGCCTGTCAGAACCACTCTCTTGTGCCATTACTGTGGCCGAAAAGCCACATAACAATACTGCACTCAGGATATATAATATTTTAGTTTTCATTACTATGATCGTTTAAAATATATTCAACTATTAAAATTATCTCTATTTACTTCACACTCAAATATGGCGATTGCGTAAAAGCATCATCTATGGCATCCTCTTCATATAACATGTCATCTTCAGTGCCTAACAGACCGCCCAATATGGCATTCCACCGGATAGGATGCCCTCCGACCAATTTGTTGACTTGTTGTTGGGCATTGTTGGGTAAAGTTTGCATATCAATCATTTCGATCATTGTAGTACCGACATCATAGGAATAACTTCCCCACGGATAGTAAGGGTAATACGGCACATAGCCACCCCACCACCAGTATGGATAGTAATCCCAATACCAATACGGATCGTAGGAATAAATAACTGTATTCATATCCTTTACAGCTGTTACCGATACTAAATACTTGGGAAGAAATTTACCCTCTATATCCCAACTCATCTCATAGGAAACATAGGTATAACCAAGCGCGGCATAATTTTCCTTAATCTGGCTGATAATTTGAGCCGACAGGGCATTACTCCATTTATGATTTTTTGTATCCGAAGAAAACAATGTGATCGTATCCGAAATATGATACGTCTTTGCATTATTTGCGAAATTGTAGGTGTCATCGTATTTGGTTAAAACGATAAAATTTTCATCCAATTTCGAAAAATCAGGATCTTTCTCACAGGAAGCTAAAACAATAGCCCCGAGAAACAATAGAAAAACAACTCTTTTCATACTCTTCAATTTTTATTTGTGACTTTACTTAAAAAAATTCAAAACAACACATTACTGTTATAACAAAAACGCTTGTTATTGCTCGTTTGCAACAAGCTTGACTAATAAACAGACGAACTTTGCTTTTTGTTCAGCATTATTTCAGAAACTTGCCGGAAAAAATCACTTGCAGGAAGCGTAGTAGATGTAATGTTTTGATTTTTAATACATATCCTTTGTCACTTTTTATCCTGAAAAACTTTTCCTTTCTCAATATTCAGTTGCCGATCAATACAAGACGGCAGTTCGTCCGGACGATGAGAAACCAGAATTAAAGTCCGTGCCCTGCAGAAAGCATCTAACAATTGCTTGGCCAAGGCGACTGTATGCATATCCATCCCTTGGAAAGGTTCATCCAACAACAGCAAAGGCGGGTTCTTCAACAATGCACGCACCAATAGCGCCACATTTTGTTGTCCGGTTGATACCCGTTGAAAAAGGTTATTTGTAACATGTGTAATTGAAAAGTAATCAAAAAGTTCTTCTAAAAGATGAACAATGTTATTCGTAACTTTTACCTGTTGATAAGGATTTTCATGCAAGCCACTCAAAGCTACGTCTCTGCATGTCTTGCCCTGCTGGAAATAAACATGCATCTCAGGCGACACAAATCCCACATGATCCTTAATATCCCAGATACTCTCGCCTGTTCCGCGCCGCCGGTCGAACAACACGATCTTGTTGGCATACGCTTGCGGATGATCAGCAAAAATCAAACTCAACAACATTGATTTTCCCGCCCCGTTTGGCCCCATCAAAGCCCATTTCTCACCGTGGCGGACAGTCCATTTTGCATGGTCAATCACTGTTTTGCCCCCGTACGCAATGGTCACCTCATCCAAATGGACAGCGGTATCGAATGTCTTTGCAGGCGCATCCGGTAACACCGGCAATGCGTATACCTGTTCCGAAACAGCTCGTGGTGCGGCATAATCCTTGCGTGGCAATGTCCTCTTGATGGAAAAATGGTCGATTTTCATCACATGCGTTATTGCATCAGGGATTTGGCCATTGTCAGCCACCATGACTATATGTGTCCCCATCCCGGCAATGCGTCCGATGATGTCCGAAATATAGGCTCTTGCGTATGTATCCAGGCCGGTATACAGATTATCAAGTAAAAGTAATCGTGGCCTTTTGAGCAAGGCTTTTACAATCAGCATCTTTTTAAATTGTCCATTAGACAACTTAATGATCTCCATGTCCAACAAACGGAGAATATCCAATGCCTCAAGTTCAGGTAAAACATCACTGTTTTCCAGACCTAAAAACGTACGAACGGTAATAATCCCATCCGTTTCGGTAGCATGATAGCGTTGTTGGTAATAAAAATCGCCATAATTCACCGAGTGGTCGCTGAAATACACGGAAGCAATCAGTTGATGCGGATCGGATGCAACAATTCCATTTGCATCTGTTAAGTGATATGCCACATTCCCCTTTATCTTCACCAAACGACCTTCGATCGCTTCAAGGAATGTTGTTTTTCCTGATCCATTCGCACCTGTCAGCGCCCAGTTTTCGCCTTCGCGGATTTCCCAGTTGGTATCCGGGAAAATCGTATGCTGGAATTTTCTGAATGTAGCTTCTTCGAACTTTAATAATGGTGTCGGCATAGGATTGATCAATAAAAAACCCACAAAAGTATAGATTTAACGAACGCAAGACCCGTTTTATTTGTTTATTTTTGTATCTGTTTTTAAACTGAATTAGTATGGAAGAAAGTAAGAATTTTTTTTTGAATTTTTTATCAAACGATAAGCTTGAACAATTAATCGCTATCGGTATCAAGATCGCGTTGACTTATATCCTGTTGATGGCGCTTGTATTTGTGGAACGCAGGTTGTTTAAAAAGTTCATCGAGCGGCGTGAAAGACAGTCGATCGATAAAACCAACCTCATTTTCCTAAGGAACATTGTGATTTATACCACATACGGTATCGGGTTTCTTTCAATGATCAACCAAGTTCCGGGCATGCAGCAATTATCCAAGACAGTATTGGCAGGCGCGGGAATCCTGGCTGCTGCTGTCGGGTTTGGGTCGCAACAGGCCATTTCGAATATCGTAAGCGGTATATTTATGGTATTGTTCAAGCCTTTCCGCGTTGGAGATTATGTCGACCTGGGTGGTGAAAACAAGGGAACAGTAATGGACATTTCCTTACGGCACACCACCATCAAAAATGCGGAAAACAGGATGATCATCGTTCCTAACAACGTACTGAACAACCAGTCAATCATCAACTCATCCATTGTAAGCGCCGCAACATGTGCCTTTGTTAATGTCGGTATCGGATACGGATCGGATATCAACCGGGCGATGGTCATCATGCAGGAAGAGGCGCTGAAACATTCTTTGCTGATCGACCAACGTAGCAAAGCTGAAAAAGAAAACGGTACGCCACAAGTGACTGTGCGGGTGATCGAGTGGGCTAACTCGTCGGTTAACCTGCGTGCGTGGGCTTGGGCTGCCAATACCGGCGACGCATTCGTCTTGAAATGCGACCTGCTCAAATCCATCAAGGAACGGTTTGATCAGGAAAAGATAGAGATACCGTTCCCATACACCAATGTCATTTTAAAAACGGAGTAAAAACGACAGCCGATCATCAAGGATCAATAACCACCAACCGGGGCTGGTTCGTTTCAAGCCCGGGCATGCATTGTCCGGCTGTAGCATCGATATAGGTAGGATCGCAAATAATATAGGGATCGCCCCGATACGAAACAAAATTCCCGTTCACCTCTTCAGTAAACTTTACCGCCGTAGCGATGTGTCCCGGAAATTCAAGCCCCAGAACTTCCAATCCCAGTAGTTTCCTGACAAGGAATGCGAATAAAACCGACCGGTCTTCGCAATCGCTGTACGGATAACTGAAAAGTTCTTCATAGAAGAAAGCGCGTTCGTAACCAAACTGCTCCTCATCGTTTTTGTAACGGAAAGCATGCTGTACCAATCGCAACAGACTGTTCACAGCGTCTTTTTCACTCTTTTTTTCCACCAACGGCTTCAATGCACTGAATAAAGATTGGTATACAGTTGTCGATCCCTGCGAATTGAAATAAACATCCATCCCCGTAGCGGGAATGTCTTTGTAAAAATCAATGACGTTCTGGTTATAGGTTATTTTCAACGGCATACCGAGTAATTCACTTCCTATTTCAAAACGACCCTCATTTTCCTTCAATCGCATAGGCTCGCGGATACACAAGTCAACCGACCGCTTCATCGCTTTGGGATAAGGACGGTAAGTGCTGATTTTTTCCTCGCGGTTAAAGCCGGGCATGAAATACCGTTGGTCCGGGAAGTCGAGATATGGAAATGAATACACCTTGTTGGTGAACGACAACATCATAACAAGTTTATTGGTTTCGGTTACCAGTGCAAACCGCACGTCGAAACCCGTTTCGTCGAGGACGAAAGCCGTAAACAATGTTCGCTCATTCTCCATGGTGGCGGGGTACACCCGGCTGGCTAACTCTTTCACCAACTGGTAATACCCCCAGTCATTCAGCCGTAATGCATCCTTTACCAACAGGCATGAATACAGGAGCAGTGCAACATCTGCTTCGGCCAGTTTTCCCCAGAATTCGCCGATATCCCTCTCTCTGGTGCTTTTCAATTTGACAAAAAATGATTTGTCATAAGGCAGGTATACAGAGCTTCCGAAAATATCCACAGCAATTTCGCCATAATGAGCTGCCGGCTTATTGATTGAAGGTTTGCGAAGCGGTGGTGCTTCTCGCACTCCCGGTATTATAATTTCCCCGGAAGGTATTTCTATAAGTTTGTTGAAAATTTCGGGCTCGGCCACGCACGGACTGATAGGCTCGGGACGCGCAGGCGGGTCTTCACCTCTCACTAATTGGAATTCCTGCCAGCTTTGCTTGAGGAATTCAGCAAACTCCTTTTGCGTCCGTCGCTTGAACCGGTCAAACTGGGCGCTAATGCTGTCCATATCGGTAACCTGTGCATGTGCAGATGTCCAGAGCAATATGACAACCAGCAGGCAAAGGCAACGTTTTAATTTGTCATTCATTCCGGATTCCGGTATTGTTCAAGCGCATCCCTGAAAATCTTTTCATACTGGTATCTATCAAAGTCGATCCGGTCTTTGGATGTATCCGAAATACCCCTGATAAGCTGCTGTCTGGCGCTTTCCTTGGGCATCTCAATCGCAACGAAGCAATTATACAAATTGGTCTTTTTATTTTTGAAAAGCTTGGAGTCTTTGATTTTCAGATCCGTCAATACCTGCGAAACGACCGACCGGCTCATCCCTTCAAATTTTTGAGACAGGTCCTTCTCCGAATTTTTCGCATGTTGGTTGAAATAGTTGGTGTTTACTTCATCAAACACTGTTTGTATACTCGCTGCAATCTGCGATTGTGCGTTGGTAATAGCCATCTTCCTCGCAATGTTCATGTCGTAACTCTCGCCATTACCGACAGTCCTGAAAAAATGCTTGTCATCTTTAAAATCCTTGAACGGGATGGTAATTTCCACATCATCCGCATTACCGGAACCAACTGTTTTTTTTGATCCGTCGCACGACGAAAACATCATTACAGAATAAGCACCTAACATCAATAAAATCATTCTTGTCTTCATATCTTAAATCTTCATTTAGCGTTTAATGATTGATGTATCTGCCTGCCGGCTTGTGACAAGACCCTTCTTCATTCGCAAATATCGCAACACAAACCCCGCAATAGTTGCAAAATTTGCAACACTCCGGGTTACTTGATATTCTTCTTCAATTGAATGATGCCGGTTTTCGCATCATCACTTCCAGAAGTGATAAGAAACCATGTCACGGAAAGACCATCACGATATTTGTTAAGGTCCACTTTGATACGGTCGGTATCATTCACCCGGATTTCATCCAATATTTCATGCTTCGATTTAATAACCAACAGGGCTGTAGCAGTTTTGGGTGTCCATTTGAACACGATTTCATTCTTTTTGTGATCTTCCCCGTCAAGAATGAAAAGATATTTCCCGGTAGCTGGAGTAATCAGGGTAAAATTACTTTCGCCGTGGCCGGAAGTACCATCATTAGCATATACCGGTGGATCTTCCACCTTCGATACCACAACCGGACGTTGTCCGCTGTTTTTGAAGGTAACCCAAGCCGACAACCATCCAATGCCTATCAATGCAATTACGGAAGCAGCCACCAGCAAGGGCCTTAGGAACCGTTGCCTGAGTAATACTGTACGAACCTGGAGTTCTTCTTCCTTTGCGATAGCATCGGGTGAGAAGGCCCGGGCTAATTTTCGCACCCGGCTTACCTTGGCCGAACATTCATCGCATCCGGCAAGATGCTTCTGAAAAGCGGTTTCCTCATCTTCCGTCAATTGGTTGAACAGGTACCGCCTGATATTTTCTTCAGTGATGTTACATTTTTTCATTCCTTTCCAAGTATATGTTCCAACCGTTCCACTAATTTTTTCCTGATACGGACATAATCCTGCCGCAGCTTGGCGTTCATCTTCTTATGCTCGTCGGCCGGCAATGGCACATCCTTACACCTTTTCTCGATTACCTGATCGTACGAAAGATCGCGGACAGCAATGTCCAACAACAATTCCACCCGTTCTGTTTCGCCGGCAACAATCTTTTCGTACAAAGGGTGTCCGTTGTTGTTAAGGGTATATGCCAGCAGTTGTGCCACTTCATAAGGGTTATCGACATTTATGTCATGAATCATATCATTGTTTCCATCCGGCAACGATTCTTCCGGATTATCCCATCCGGCATCGTTATCCAATGGAACGTGCAAGTCCTCAATGCTATCTGTCCTGAGGTTCCGGCTTTTCCTGAAATATTCGTAACATTTGTTCCTGCACACATGATAAGAATACTTGCGGAAATGCAAGGCGTCATTGAATTTTACTTTCCGTTCGCCGATCACCTGCTGGAGAACGACATACGAATCACTCACGATTTCACCGTCTGCAATATCCCTGTATACTGATGACGTAACACCGGGGATTGTGACATTTTTTGACAACTTTAACAGTATATCACCAACCCTGTCCCAAAATTCGGAATCGCATAACTCCAACTGTATAATGAAATCAGGAAATGCCAAGGGGTATTTTTCCCTCGTTAAACCGGAAAAAAACTGTTTTACCTCATTAGGTGTCGCAAACAGGACTTTCGAATCGCAAAACTCGCTGTAAAAAATATCAAATATCATTTTCGACAGCCAATAGGCAATTGTTTTGTGCACTTTCAGTTCCTTGTCGGGCGAAATACCGGGATTTTGCTCCTCCCACTGCTTGAGTAGCCTGTTGATATGATAACGTACGGATACTTTGATTTTATGATCAGCGCCGCCAATCTTATTTTGATGTATGAACTCCGAAAAACCGATGGCTTTGTAAAATTCGGACAGGACATCCGATTTTGTCTTGTTAAAATCAGAGGAAATAACGACTTTGCGGCCAATTTGCTCCGCAACAAATCCAAATTCCTTTATAACGCCTAAATATAACAGATCGTGCTTTTCACACTCATGACTGATGATTTCCGCAACAATCAAGTCTTCCCTATTCATTTGGAACCATATATTGTAAATACTATTTCAATCAGAGACATATTTTGAAAGGCAAAAATACATTTTTATGATCGAAAACGAAATTCCGGGAGCAATATCAGATATTGGAGTTTATAGAAATTAGGCAGGATTGTCTCACGCAAGTTATGGAATATGTCAAATATAGAATGTAAAGATTCGTATCATATTGTCTTTGTGACTTAGAGTCTTGGTGGCTGATAGATTGCCACGAAGTCACTAAGACACAAAACAAAAATTCAAAAAAAGAATCACTACTGGCCGACAAAATCCGCAAATGATATTTATTTAACACATATACAGTGCTTTATACTCCAAATTTGGCAAAAAATAAAACCTACCTCCATCTTAAAATAGCGATAGTTGCACAGCTGTCGGACTTTTATTTCTG
>JAVBSH010000071.1:0-21193 GCA_031547085.1 Bacteroidales bacterium | reverse complement strand
ATTTAAACCCCCAAGAGCTCCACCTCGATCCTCCAGAGCCCCTCTCCTGCCCTTCCTCAAGTGGCGAGGCTTGCCCCGACGATGTCATGCAGGCGGGCGTAGTCGGGCAGGAAGACGGTGCTGCTGACCTGATTTCGGAATTTTCTTTCATTTGATTACTATTTGGTTATATTGAGAATTTATACAAACGATCAAGTACGTCTTTTACATTTCAATTTTACGTAACTTTGTCAAAAATAAATTAATGCAATGGAAACATTGGTGATACATAGCAAATCAAAAAGCAACGCGCGGTTATTGTCGGCATTGGCACGCAAATTGGGCGACAAGGTATTTGAAGGTTCCGGAAAGGCAGACAAAACTGAAACCCATTTTGCAAGCGAAAGCGCTTTAGAAAAAGATTGGTCAAATCCTCAAGAAGATGAGGCATGGAAAGATTTGTAAAAGGCGACATTGTTGTTATACCCTTTCCTTTTCCGACTTATCAGGCAGTAAACGACGCCCGGCTTTGGTGATAGCCAATCTTCGCGGTGATGACATCCTCCTCTGCCAAATTACATCCCAACAATCAAATGATACTACTGCCCCTGCACTCAATTCAACTGATTTCATTTCCGGATCATTACCAACAACGTCATTTATCCGTCCTTCGCGTATTTTCACTGCGGACAAAAATATCATTCTTCGTAAAGCCGGAAGGATTACTCCCGAACTAATGGATAAAGTGGTCGACTGCATCATTTCCATTTTAAAACAATAAAGCCCCACCGTCTCCCTCCCCCAAATGGGGGAGGGAGACGGTGCTACCAACCTGATTCCAGACTTTTCTTTCATATGATCATTTTTAAGAGACTTCACTGATATACTGAGATATTATAATTTGATTTTACCTACTGTCTTTGAGTAGCACCACTCTCCCCCTCCCCATTTGGGGGAGGGGGCCGGGGGGGTGGGGCTCCTATTCCGCCTTGATCGCTTTCACCGGGTTGGCCGTTGCTGCCCTGATGGCCTTCCAACCAACGGTTAACAATGTCAACACAACGGTGATGATTCCCGCCAGTGCGAACATCCACCAACTGATGTTGATGCGGTAGGCATAATCCTGCAACATCTTATCTAACCAGTAATAGGCCAGCGGGAAAGCAATCAGCATGGCGATGCCCACCATAATCAGAAATTCCTTCGACAAGATGAATACAACATTACTTACACTGGCGCCCAATATCTTGCGGATTCCTATTTCCTTGAAACGCCGTTCGACAGCGAAGGTGGTTAATCCGAACAGGCCCAACAGGGCTATCATTATGGCAAGGACGCTGAACAGAAGCATCAGGTGTGATGTCTTGATCTCTGATTGATACTGGTTCCTGAATAAATCATCGAGGGAAGAACACTCAAAAGGATCGTCAGGAAAGTGAGCAACCCATGCTGCTTTCACTGATTGTAAGGCTTGCGCTGCTTGTCCGGGATATGTTTTTACATTCATCATGTTGTTGCGCCATTGATTGAGAATCACAAGAGGTTCTATCCGTTCATGCAGGCTTCTGAAATGAAAATCTTTGACGACTCCAATGATCTGACCTTTTTTCCCGGCAATATGAAATCGTTGCCCGATGTAAGGCTCATGAATACCCCACTCGCGAATGGCTGTTTCGTTGAGAACAACATTATCCTCGTCAGCAATATTTCCTTCTTCAAACCATCGTCCCTCCATTAATTGCATTCCGAGCGTCTTTTGATAATTGGCGTCTACCCCCATCAACGTAATATACGGTCTGAAATCTTTTTCTCGTCCATCCCAATCCGCACCTCTTGTAATACCGGCAACGCCTGTGATTTCCTGGCTGCACAATGTCATGGTTGTAATTGCCGGTTCTGATCGTAATTCACTCATCATTGCCTGCATTTTCACCGTATTATCAGCTTGGAGAGGAGTCCTGATGAATATAACATGTTCGTAATTGTAACCCCTGTCCTTCCGCTGAATGTAATTCATTTGTGTATAAATGATCATGACATAGACGATCAAAGTTGTCGACAGGGCAAATTGAAAAACGACCAATCCCCTGCGCAAGTTACCACCTTTTATTTTCAACCAACCAATACCTTTCAGGAAATTCATCGGCCGAAACGACGAAAGTGTTAATGCAGGGTAAATGCCATTCAGCAATGTCGTAGCAAACAGTATGACAGATAACATGATCCATATGACCGGAGATGAAAAAGACAAAACAGCATTTCCGGATAATAAAGGATAGAAAGGTGAGAGCAGGAATATGATGAGCACTGACAGAACAATGGCAATGAAACATAAAACAAACGATTCGACGATAAACTGCATAAAGAGCCTGCGGCTTTTGGCGCCGATGATTTTTTTGATACCCACCTCTTTTGTTCGCATGTTAGCCTTTGCTGTGGTGAGATTAATGTAGTTGATACAGGCAGTCAGTAAAAGCAATACACCTAATAAACCAAAGAGGGAAACCATTTTGCCGTTACCTTGCATCGTGCCCCAACCATGGACTTCGGCATCAAAATAAATTTCGGACAATGGTTTTAGAGATGCAATAGCTTTTTCGCCATTTTTAGTATGGAGATCGTTTATCTTTTGGGTAACCGCGGCAACGTCTGCATTCTGCCTGAGTTTGACGAAGATAGTATTTTCAAATGCTTCCCATCTTTCCGAGTATTCCCTGTTCGACGGATTGGCAAGATATGAATCAATGTTTACGAGGGCATCCCATTGAAAACTGGAGTTGGTTGGATTGTCGGCTATAATAGCCTGCACAATGTGATCGGTACCATTAATGGCGACGGTTTGCCCAACTGCGGAAACATTTCCGAAATATTTTTGCGCTTCCGATCTGGTGAGTACAATACTGAACGGATGGACTTTAAAAGCGGTAAAGGAGCCTTCCAGCAGTGTATAATCAAACATATCGAACCATTCCGGATCAAGATATATAGCCTTTTTTGCAACAGGAAAAACTACGTCATTCACCTTTATTCCGTTTATTTCGTCACCGAATCCAACTATGGAAGCGGCTTGTTCTACTTCCGGAAAATCTTTCACCAATGATAGAAGCTGGTAAGGAGAAGACGGTATCATCTCTACAAGTCCTTCACTGTATTTCACTTCGCTGTCGATCCGATAGATTCTATCCAAATCGGAGTGATAGCGGTCGAAACTTCGTTCGTGATGCACCCACAGAAAAATAAATACCGAAGCAGTAATGCCTATCGCCAATCCTGCAATATTAATTGCCGAGTATGTGAAATTCCGGCGCAGGTTACGGATCGTGATTTTCAAATTGTAAAACATAACTACCTTTTAAAAGACCGTAAGACATGTAAGACCGTAAAAACTTCTCCGTTCTTATTTGCGATGATCCAATAATCTCATGATAAGATCAAGATATATGCCATAAAGCTAATTAATTACACATCAATTAATAACATAGAACATCTATTCAAAAAGTGTCCGGTTTCGATACACCATATGTACGATTTCGAACAACTTTATAAAGAAGACCATAAGACGTGTAAGACCATAAGATTTAAGAAATCCGCTTTACTATCTTACACGTCTTACGGTCTTTTTACTCGCTCTTGATCGCCTTCACCGGGTTGGCCGTTGCTGCTTTGATGGCCTGAAAACCCACGGTAAGCCACGCAATAACTACTGCTATGATACCTGCTAAGGCAAAAATCCACCAATGCAAACCAATCCTGTACTCGTAATCGCTTAACCATTGGTTCATTACCCACCAGGCAACGGGGAAAGCAATGATGCAAGCGATACCCACCAATTTCAAAAAATCCCTACTTAGCAATACCACTAACTGCGATACCGTAGCACCCAGCACCTTGCGGATACCTATTTCCTTGGTGCGTTGTTCTGCTGCAAATGCAATCAGGCCAAGCAGTCCGAAACAGGAAATAAGAACCGCTATGGTAGCAAAACCTGTTAACAATTTAGCTGCAAACAAATCGCCCTGCATCATGCGGTTTACCTTATCTTCCAACACATTGTATTCAAAAGGCATTCCTTGAATATACGGCTCAACAAGTGTCTCCACGTCCTGCATAGCCTGTGAAATCTTGTTTTTGTCCCTCAGTTTGACATACATGAAGTGTTCCCTATAGGGATCCCTGACGCAGAACATGACCAGCGGCTCGCTGTGCATGGCATGGTAATCGTTAAAGATATAATCCTTGATAATGCCTGTAATCCTGTAGCTTTTTTCCCGTAACCTGATTTCGTTACCCACGGTGCCCTGCTCACCCATCATTTGTGCCAGCCGATGGTTGATCACAACATGGTCCTTTTCCAACCCGGTATCTTCACCGAAATCGCGTCCGGCCTCCAGCTCGATTCCCATGGTAACAAGTGCGTTGGTGATATTATATGCGATGCAAACAGGCAATTCCATCCCGGCATCCTTTCCCTGCCAGTTAAAGTCACCCCTTTTATAATAGCTATTCAAAAGATCACCTGCAATACCTGCATTTTCGACGGTTCCCAAGTTCCTTATCTCCTGCAACAAGGCAGTGGAATGGTCGAGCATGACTGGGTTCATCGGTATCGTCACTACTCCTTCTTTTTGGTATCCCCAATCCCTCTCGTGGGTGTGCAGGAACTGGCCATACATCACCAGGATACAGATCATCAGGCATACCGACACGCAAAACTGGGAAACAACCAAAGTTTTCCTTATACCGTTTGCGCCCTTCTGGCCAGGTAGTTTCAACCCTTTCAACACATCGACTGCTTTGAATGACGAAAGGAAAAACGCCGGGTATGCTCCCGATATTAATCCGCAAAATATAAATATTGCGATGGCTCCAACAAGATGTGCCGGAGTAAAGAAATTGAACGAAAGATGCTTGGACACTAATTGATTGAAAAAGGGCAGAACGCATACGACCATGATCATGCCCAGCAACACCGAGACCAATGCCCGTAACATCGACTCGCCAAGAAACCGGCGTATCAAGACTTTTCGTCCTGCTCCCAGGGCTTTCAATACACCAACTTCCTTCGCCCGTTTCACAGCCCCGGCAGTAGCCAGGTTCATAAAATTGATGCAGGCAAGGATCATGATGACAAAAGCGATGAAGACAAACAGCCGGATGAGCTTGACCTTTCCGCCAGCAGGTTGTCCTTGATCGTCAAAATCACTGTAAAGGTGCCAGCTGTTCATGTTGAACAGGAATGCTCCGATAAGATCTGAACCACGGTGGGATACCAACATGTCGACCAGTTTCTTATTCACAACCTGTATGTCGGCCAAAGGTTCGAGTTCGATGATGGTCTCCACGGAATTGGCAGTCCAATTAAAGTCGCCATAAGGATTTCGCCCCTGAAACACCGGGAACGGGATCAACCAGTCGAATTGGAAAGATGCATTTTCAGGAAACTCTTTCACAACGGCCGTTACTGTATATACTTGGTCACGGTCTATTTGCAGTATCTTACCAATAGGGTTTTCCCCGGGAAAATATTTTTCCGCAGTCTTTTCACTCAACACAATGGAAGTAAGGTCTCGAAAAGCATCACCCGGGTTACCGTTCACAAACTGCACACTGAACATGGAAAAGAACGACGGATCGCAATAATAGCCCGTTTCAAATGTCTGCTTATCGTCCAGTGACATCGCTACCCTTTCCGGAAAGGTCAACCGGGTAACATTCGTTACTTCTGGGATTTCTCCCCGGATTACTTCGGCCAGCACAGGAGGACTTGCAGAAAAGACATTTGTTTTACCGGCATATGTCATGCTCTGCATCACTTTATAGACATGGTCACGATTTTCGAACTCATGGTTGTACGTCAATTCGTCCTCCACCCAAAGAAATATCAGCATGGCACAGGCTATACCCATAGCCAGCCCACAAATATTGATCGCCGAATAGGTAACATTGTGGCGTAAATTACGGATTGTGATTTTAAGTTGATAGAACATCATTATAGTTTATAAAAATGGTGTAACTTTGTCCAAAAAGGATAAAAATGATTGTCGAAGTAAAAGAAATCACGCAGGAAAACATTGCCGAACTGCTTGGCAAATTGAAAAAACGTAAAAAAAAGACTCTTGCCAAACACTTCGGTAAGCTGAAACGGGGAATAGACGGGTTGGAATATCAAAAAGCCGTTCGCAATGAGTGGGATTGATTTTTTTGTAGATACCAACGTCCTGATATATGTCATGGAAGGACATCGAGCTGTATCGGGCATCACACAATGTTCACTTGCTATTTCGGTAATATCTGAAATTGAATTATTGGGAAAGAAGGGTATTACTCTGCATGAAGTAAATGTCATCCAAAGTTTATTGAAAGATTGTGAAATTATAGATTTCAGCAGCACTATAAAAGAATTTACCATATCTTTAAAACAGAAATACTCAGTTAAAACACCTGATGCCATTATTGCCGCAACAGCCAAAAGTTTCGATTTGCCACTTATCACTGCTGACAAAGGTTTTAAGAAAATCGAAGGAATTGACATTGTTCTTTTGGATTTGATATAAAAGACCGTAAAATTTGATGACGTCGTTTCTCTTACGGTCTTACCATCTTACACGTCTTACGGTCTTCTTTTATTCGCTCTTGATCGCTTTCACCGGGTTGGCCGTTGCTGCCCTGATGGCCTTCCAACCAACGGTTAACAATGTCAACACAACGGTGATGATTCCCGCTAGGGCGAACATCCACCAACTGATGTTGATGCGGTAGGCATAATCCTGCAACATCTTATCTAACCAGTAGTAGGCCAACGGGAAAGCAATCAGCATGGCAATGCCCACTAAGATGAGGAACTCTTTCGAGAGCATCTCCACAATGCCTGCTATACTTGCACCAAGCACTTTGCGGATACCGATCTCCTTGGTTTTGGTTTCGGCGGTGTAGGTTACCAGACCAAAAAGGCCAAGGCACGACACCAGAATAGCGATAAAAGCAAAGAGATTAAAAAGCAACGTGATCCGCAAGTCCGATTTATACAACTTATCAAAACTGTCATCCAAAAAATAATATTCGAAAGCGGCCTCCGGCGCATATTGTTTCCAATATTTTTCGATGGTTGCTAGCACCTGTTGGGATGCTCCGGGAGCCATCCTGACATACAACACATTCTGTTCTGCAGGGCTGCGCAGGATGATCGGGCCGACAGGCATGTGCAAGCTCCTGAAATTAAAATCCTTCACGATGCCAATAATAGTACCTTCGACTCCGGCGAATGTAAACGGGTTGCCTACCGGGTTTTCTATTCCTGTTTGCCTCAATGCCGTTTCATTAAGTATAAAACAGGCCTGGTCGGCCGGACTTCCGCTAAAATTTTCACCCTGAACCAACTCCATATCCATCACAGGGATAAAATCATGGTCTACATGCATATTCACCAGCATCACCCGTTTGTCATCCTTATCTATCCAGCCCGTTGCTGCTTCGGCATTCAACAGGTTTTGCGAC
Source organism: Bacteroidales bacterium (assembly GCA_031547085.1). Classification (GTDB taxonomy): domain Bacteria; phylum Bacteroidota; class Bacteroidia; order Bacteroidales; family UBA4181; genus JAIRLS01. Next base: position 13,720 of record JAVBSH010000071.1, on the reverse strand, counting down.
GACGATGTGATACCTGTTATTCCCGGTTGTTGCAGCAAGTCGCTTTTGAAAGCCTCGTAATGTGCCAATATATTTGTCGGAACAGGCATTTGCAAAATATTGTCCTTATTGTATCCGATGTCCTTTTGCCGGATAAATTGCATCTGTTTGTTGAAAATAATGCTTCCCGAGATAAGTACCACTGCCGAAACGAACTGTAGTACCACCAGCGACCTGCGGAAAAATATTTCTTTCGTATGCTTTCCGGATATTCCATTTTTCCCGGTATTTGTTTTCGCCAACCTGATTGCCGGGTAAATCCCGCCCAGGATCATCACGGCAACAAACGTTATACCATACATGGCGAGGGTATCGGCCGAGAAAAGACCGAATGTCGTGTCTTTGCCCGATATCTCCCTGAAAAAGGGGAAAAACACAACCAACAACACGGTAGCCAGCACAAGCGACATGACAAAAAGCAATGCCGATTCGCTCATCGAATTGAGAAACAGGTTGATTTTTTTAGCGCCCAACATCCTGCGTACAAAGAGTTCTTTCCACGTACGCGATGTCCGGGCTGTAACCAGGTTGACATAATTGATGCACGCAATGGACAACAACACCAGCACCATTACCGAGAACAAACGGCATGCCTGCAGGTTGGAAGTCGGGGTTCCCTTGGCATCATAGAAATGATCATCAGCCAATGGTTGAAGGAGGTATGTCATGATGAATCCTTCCATATTCCGGTTACTGATTTCCGACAGGCTCTTTGCCACTTGCGCCGGGTCAACCGAAGGATTCAAAAGCATGAATGTGTTCGATGCCAGGTTTCCCCAGCCAAAATAGCTTTTTCCCACCAGTTGGTACAGTATCTCGTAGTTGAAAATAACATCGCTCCGGAAAACGGTATTGGAAGGCATATCCTTAATGACTGCCGCAACATGGTACTCCTGTCCGCCCGACTGGGAAACCACGGCTTTGCCAATCGCAGATTCATCACCAAAGAGCACCTTTGCCGTAGTTTGGGATAGTATAACCGAATTCCGGTTCATAAAAAGCGCCCGGGCATCGCCTTCCAGGATCGGGAAACCAAACATCTTGAAGAAAGAACTGTCGACCATGATACCTGCCAGGGATGAGGTTTGTTTGTCATGATACTTTAACACACCTCCCGCCCCGAATTGTACGCGGCTGATATCCTCTATCCCGGGTATCTCGGCTTTTGCCTGGGATGCCATCAGTGGCGATGATGTTTTCCAGTACAGGTCTTCGTTGTTCATATTGAACGTGACGATGGTCTGGTACAATTGCTTTTCTTTTTTGTAAAATGCATCATAACTCATTTCGTCATGTATCCACAACATGATCATAATGCAAATGGTCAAACTCACTGCCAATCCAACGATATTAATCACTGAATAAAAGCCGTTATGGCGCAGGTTACGCAATGCTATACGAGAGGAGCCCCACCCCAGCCCTCCCCCAAATGGGGAGGGAGACGGTGCTACAGACCTTCTTCCTGAAAATTCTTTCATACATGTTTTTATGAGGTTACGAAAAGACTGATATTTTGATTAAACGCACTACCTTTGGGTAGCCCCACTCTCCTCCCCCACATGGGGGGAGGCCGGGTGGGGGCTTATTCCGTCTTGATCGCCTTTACCGGGTTGGCCGTTGCTGCTTTAAACGACTGCACGCTCACGGTAAGCATGGCAATGGATGCCACCAGCAGGCTTGCGGCTGCGAATACCGTCCAGCTCTCATCAATGCGGTAGGCAAAGCCATTCAGCCATTCATACATAATCCACCAGGCTAAGGGAATGGCAATGACGAAAGATATCAATACCAGCGCCATAAAATTACGTCCCAGTAATTGGAGGATCGATCCTACCGAAGCGCCCAGCACCTTGCGGATACCGATCTCACGGGTACGTTGCTCGGCCGCGAAGGCGGTTAATCCGAACAGCCCGAGACACGAAATGAGAATGGCCAAAGCGGCAAATAGCAGTGCCAGTTTACCCGTGAATTGTTCTTTATGGAAAAGCCGGTTGAAAGTTTCGTCCATGAACCGGTAATCGAAGGGACGACCGGGATCAAACTTTTTCATCACCATACCGACCTTATCCACCGCGGCCTGCATATCACCCGCTTTGAGCCGGACATGCAGGTAGTCTGTCCTGGAGGGATTATACCACAAGATCAACGGTTCGGGATGGACACTATACATATCGTTGTATACGAAATCCTTCACCACGCCAATGATCTCGCTGTAGTTACCGCTACCCTGGCGGAGACGCCCGCCAACACGGCCTTCATCACCCATCATCCTGGCCAGGGCCTCATTAATGATCATGTATCCGTATTCGGGCATACCGGATTCAAACTCCCGACCTTCGACGAATTCTAACCCCATGGTGGAAATCATCCCGGAACTAACCATCACCACCTGTATCGTCGGATCATAATCATCTGCTTTTCCCGGCCAGTTCATATTGCCCCAACCACTCCGGATTTGCAACATCAAAGCATTGCTAAGCGCCGCATCGCTCACTACACCCGTTGACAGCAAATCCTGTTTCAACGGTTCAAAATTCTTTTTAACATCAACGGATGCATTCATGGTCAATACCTGCTCGATGTTCATCCCCAACGATCGGTTTTTAACATGCCGTACCTGTAGATAGATGAATGCGGTACAGATAATCAACACCAGCGAAATGGTAAACTGGAATACCACCAATCCCTTACGAAACCACATTTCGAGACCGGCTTTTGTTTTCAATCGTTTCAACACATCAACCGGTGGAAACGACGACAGGTAAAATGCCGGATAAACGCCTACCAGCAGGCAACTCAACAGTCCAACGCCTGCCAGGCCAACCCAATGCGTAAGCCTACCCAGGTTTATTACCAGTTGTTTGTCGACCAATGTATTAAACAACGGCAATGCCAGGACAATGACGATCACGGCTAATATTAACGCTATCAATGTAATCAGGGCCGATTCTGCCATGAATTGCGAAACCAGCGCCAGACGTTTTCCTCCGAATGTTTTGCGGACGCCCACTTCCAATGCCCGCTTCTGCGAACGGGCCGTGGTCAGGTTGATGAAATTAATGCAGGTAATCAGCAGGATAATGAGGACAATACTTGTAAATGTCCGTATGGTAGCAATATAGCCGCCTCCTGTTTCCTTACCATCAGCATTAAAATCGCCATAAAGATGCATCCGGCTCAACGGGTACAAAAAGGGTTTGCAAGTCGCCATATACTGCCTTTGTGAATGCAAATTATATATCTGTTCGTTCACAGAAGCCGGATTAACCTTAGGCTCCAACTCGACAAAGGTCATGAGAAAGCGAGAACCCCACTGATGAGGATTCATAAATACACTTATCTCTTTTATAGGAATTTCTATCGGAGCTGCCCAATCGAACTCGAACGATGAATTCTTCCGGATATCGGCATATACACCGGTAACGTGGTAATCCTGATTATTCATTTTCAGCGTTTGCCCCACAGGATCATCCTTACCGAACAACTTCGCAGCCATCGACTCGCTGAGCGCTACGGACTGTACCGTATTGAATGCCGAGGCTTTGTTGCCGGCTACAAAACGGATATCGAACATGGAGAAAAATGCCGAGTCGACAAAACACCCGGAGCCGGAAATCACATTTTCGCCTTTTCCCCAATACCGGGTATCTTGCTTTATCCGCGACACCCGTTTCACTCCCGCAATGCCGTCTTTCAATACATCGGCATATAATACAGAACTTCCCGTTCCAACCCCATCTTGTAACCAGTGTTCAAAGACGTAATACAAGTTGTCCGACTTTGGAAAATTGTCGAACGTCACTTCATCTTCCACCCAAAGAAGGATAAGCCCGGCACAGGCTATACCCATGGCCAGCCCCACAATATTGATCGCCGAATAGGTAACATTACGGCGTAAATTACGAATGGTGATTTTCAGATTGTAAAACATATGAATTGAGAATTGAAAATTTATAGATAGTGAATATCGTAAAACCATAAGATTTGATGACGTCGCTTTTTTACGTTCTTACCATCTTACACGTCTTACGGTCTTCTTCATTCACTCTTGATCGCCTTCACCGGGTTTGTCCGCGCCACCTTAATGGTTTGCAGACTGATGGTTATCAGCGCAATCGCCACGGCAAGAATACCTGCCAGTATGAAAATCCACCAGTGTACCGGCACATGGTATGCAAATCCTTCGAGCCAGCGGTTCATGGCATACCATGCCACAGGCGAAGCAATGAGCACTGCAATACCAACAAGTTTAAGAAATCCGCCGGATAAGATGGCTAGAATACTGGCCATGCTTGCACCCAATATCTTACGGATGCCTATTTCCTTGGTGCGCTGCTTGGTGGTGAACATTGCCAGGCCGAACAATCCCATGCATGATATAAAAATCGCCATTGCCATGACGGCAATGATGATCTTGGCCGTTTTCTGCTCCTTTTTATAGAACGAAGCAATGGTATCGTCATAGAAAGCGTATTCGAAGCGTTCGCCGGGATTCGCTTCTTTCCATGCGTTTTCCATGTCGGCCAGAATACGGCTGATATCGCCAATACTCTTACCGGTAGTAGCCAACTTCACGGACATGGTTCGCCCAGCTTGTGTGGTAGCGCTGATGCCCATCGGTCTGATCTGGTCGTACAACGGTGTCAGATGGAAATCAGCCACCACACCTACAATCTGTGCCTGGCGCTGGCCTGCGGGTGTAGCTTCACCTTCGGGCAGGAAGTCCCACTGGCCGCTGGTGATGAACTGCCCTACGGCATCCTGTGGGTTGTTGAAGCCAAGTTGCCGGGCAAAGGATTCGTTCACCACAAACTCCTTCATATAAGCACTGGGCAACAGGTTACGCCCGGCAATCAACCGAAGCCCGTAGAGCGGGATAAAGTTTTCGTCGCAGAATTCTATCGCTCCCCGCACTTCACGTTCCTCCCCATCAATATTGCTTTTGAATACCGTACCCGAATGGCCTTTAGCAGCAGGAGGAGCTGTGTGTACGCTTATTCTCCCGACATAAGGGAACTGGCTGACCTTTGAGGTCAGTACTTCCCGGTTACCCCACATCCGGATGGTCACAATGGCATCCTTATCAAACCCCATATCTTTGTTCATCAGGTAATGGATCTGATCGCCCACTACAAGGGTGCAAATGATAAACACCAACGAGATGGTGAACTGGAAAACAATGAGCGACTTGCGCAACAAATTCCGCGAACTGCCTTTGTGGGTAGCTGAACCTTTCATGATGTCCACGGGTAATCCTCCGGACAACATCCTGGCAGGATAGAACCCGGCAAGAAGCGTAGTGAGCACAACAACACCCAACAGGAACAACCAGGTGAAAGGTTGTGTCCACCCGAAGGAAACGCCTTGTGGCATATACGAACGAAATGCATGAAGGATAGGGTAAATCGTCAGTAACGACAAGAGCACGGCAAATAATGTCACAACAAATGTTTCGCCGAGGAACTGCATCACCAGGTTATCCCGCGAACCGCCCAGCACTTTACGGATACCTATTTCGCGGGCGCGTTGCAATGACTGTGCTGTGGACAGGTTGATAAAGTTGCATGCGGCGATGATGAGGATAAAAGCGGCAAGTGCCATCAATCCGTATAACGTAGGCAAATGCGCCTTCTGGGAATAATCGTCCGTAAGTTCGGTATTGAAATGGATATCGGACAAGGGTTGCAGTTGCATGGTGAATTTTATTTCGGTGCCCCCCTTCATTACATACTTCTCCATCCAAGCAGGAAACTGCGCCTCGACCGTTTCAGGCTCTACCCCCGGTGCCAGCTTCACAAACAGCTGCGTGGATGAATTCCACATGCCCCAGGCATTCATGTCGATGGCATCTTTCAGTTCGCTGCCCGGAACCGACGCGGTAGAAATGAAGTCAGTGAAAATAAAGTCAGTATTACGTTCCCATTCTTTTACAATCCCCGCTACTGTTACATGCAGCGCATTACCGTAGGTGATTTCCTTGCCGATGTAGTCGCTGTATGGCATATCGCCGAAATACTTACGCGCCTGGGTACCGGTAAGCACCACCATGAACGGTTCGTTGAGCAATGCCTGGTTGCCGGCCAGCCAATCATAATGGAAAATATCGAAATACCACGGGTCGGTAACCACAATCCCTGCCTGGTCAACACGATACCTCGGCGCTTCAAAAAGCTTTTCGTTGTTGCCCTCGGTAATCCGAACCTTGGCAGAATAATTGTACAAGACGGACACTGTTTCCAGACCGGTAATTTCCTGACGCACCGGTCCCACCATAGGATCAAGCATGCCTGTCCGCCGGGTTATTTGCCCCTGCCGTTCGCGTTCTGATACCAACCGGTAAATACGCTCCTTATCAGGATGGAAAGTATCGAAACTAAGCTCATGCCGGGTAATTAAAAAGATCACCAAACACGAAGTAATGCCCAACGAAAGTCCCAATACGTTGATGACAGATGAAACACCGTTGCGGCGAAGATTACGAAAAGCGATTTTAAGTTGATAAAACATAACAATTGAGAATTGATAATTGAGAATTGAAAACCTTTAGCTCGGCGAACTTAGGTGATAGCCGATCTCATGAGTGAACTTAGCGTAAGCGATTTCACAAAGCGAAGCGAGTAACCGAGTAACAAAGCCAATTAACTTTATTGAGCTCGCAAGCTCGGTTGAGAATTATTGAACATGAATATTATATAATTTGATGATATCGCTTTTCTTACGGTCTTACGATCTTACACGTCTTACGGTCTTTATTACTCGCTCTTGAGAGCTTTCACCGGGTTGGCCATTGCCGCTTTGATAGCCTTCCAACCGACAGTGAGCATGGTTAATACAACGGTGATGATTCCCGCCAAAACGAACATCCACCAACTGATGCTGATACGGTAGGCATAATCCTGCAACATCTTATCCAGCCAATAATAAGCCAACGGGAAAGCGATCAGCATGGCGATGCCCACCAGGATCAGGAACTCTTTAGAAAGCATTTCCACAATACCTGCCACGCTGGCACCAAGCACCTTGCGGATGCCGATTTCCTTAGTTTTGGTTTCGGCGGTATAGGTCACCAGGCCGAAAAGGCCAAGACAGGAGATGAAGATGGAAATAACGGAAAAGAAGTTGAACAATCCACTTCTTTGTGATTCGGAACGGTACATTTCATTAAATGCATCATCTACAAATTGGTAATTCATCGGGAACACCGGACTGAATTTTTTCCAGACTTTCTCGGTTGCTGCTAAAGCTTCCCTGGTTTTTCCGGGTTGTGTTTTGATGTAGATGGTGGAATAGGAATAGGTGTTTTCAGAGGGCAAATGTACCTCCTTGGGAGATAAATGCATGACAAGCGGATTGATCTCCGAATGAAGCGGTTCGAAATGGAAATCCTTGATTACGCCGGCAATTGTGTATGGTTGCTTGGATGCAGAAATACGAATCCTTTTTCCGACAGGATTTTCCATTCCCATTTGTTTGACGGCTGTTTCATTCACCAAACAAAGCGAGCTGTCGGCAGGAGTTCCGGTAAATCCGTCTCCTCCGGCAAATTCCATGTTCATGAGGGAACAAAGATTCCGGTCGGTTTCCCAGACAGCCGCCGTTAACTTATTTTCCTCCAGTTTTCCTTCCCAGTCGATGGATTCCCCGAATCCGGCATACAAAACACTTCCCTGGGAGCCGGTAACCCCGGCAATGGAAGGTTCTTGCTCCAACTCCGATTTGAAACTGTCGTAATGTGTACGAATATCCAGGTTGGTAAATACATTCATTTCAAACAATTGCTCACGGTCGTACCCCAATTGTTTGTGCTGGATGTAATGCAACTGGCTGTTGATCACAATAGCTGATACGATAAAGCCAGCCACAACAATAAATTGAAATACGACCAATGTTTTTCTTAACGAAAAACCGGCTTTCCCTCCGAATTGTACCCTGAATGCCAAGGCCGGCCGGAAGGAAGATAGTTTCAGTGCCGGGTAAATTCCTGAAAACAGAACGACAAACAACAATATCCAACCGCAGGTGCTCCAGATAACCGGATTAGCGAGACTGAACTCGAAATGCTTTCCGGTTACACGGTTGTAGTATGGTATCAACAGGAATGCCATGAATAAGGCAATCACCAGGGCAACGGAACTCAGGATCAAGGTTTCGTTCATTAACTGCCCGAACAAGTGCAGTTTTTTTGCTCCGAGAATCTTTTTCACCCCGATTTCCTTATTCCGCTTATGAGCCCTTGCTGTGGTCAAGTTCACATAATTGATGCAGGCAATGATCAATAGACTCACAGCAATGATGGAAAACAGGCGAATGGAAGCCATTCCTGTTTCTTTTCCATCGGCAGCATGGAGGCGAAGATCCGTCAATGCCTGCAATGAGAATGATTGAATGGAAGAAGTCTGATAATTTTTTAACTGAATTTCCCGTAATTTTTGTGTGACAGCATTTTTGTCGGCGCCGGGATGCAGCATATAAAAATTATACCAGCTCCAGTTTGTCCAGGTGTTCTTCCACCGCGATCGTTCAAAAGAAAAAACGGCATCGTATTCCAGGAAAGAATTTTTCGGCTGGTTGGCGACAACTCCCGAAACATAGTAATTTTCTGTTTCCTCCGACTGACCGTTTCCTCCGATTAATGTTTTCCCCAATGCCGGCTGGGTTCCGAATATTTTTTTCGCCAAAGCTTCAGTCAATATAACCGAATAGGGATCAGGGAAAGCATTGTCTGCAGAACCTTCGATAAAGGTAGTATTGAATATCTTGAAAAAAGTGGTATCGACAGCGATGTATCGGTCTCCAAAGAACTTTTCCCCTTCAAAATTCAAATAACCCAAATCATAATTCGGATTAACCGCACAGGCATTGTCCACACCCGGTATTTCTTCCCTTCCCGCACTGGATACAGCAGTAGTAGTCCTTCTCAAGTGGTTATCCTGTCCGTCCCTGCTAGTTTTGACTTCGACGAGATAGATGTCGTTTGCGCGTTTATAGAATTTATCATAGCTTAATTCATCCTGTATCCAAAAAACGATCAACACACAGGCAACCAAGCTCACTGCTAATCCAACAATATTGATGGCGGAATATATCCCATTGGATTTAAGGTTGCGGATAGCTATTTTCAGATGGTAAAACATGATATTAACTTTCAAATTTTTATGTAACTCCGTCAAAAAATTGTTGGCAATGGAAACATTCAATTCAATATCGTTTAGTTAAGCTGTCCTTTAACATCGTTAACTAAACGGTATTGAATTGAAGCCTATGAAGTTTTGAATGACTCAATAACTGTTTTCAGTTATTCAATGATTAACGTCGTTGAGCTTGCAAGCTCGGTTCAGTTATCCATTCTTGATTGGAATAAAAGATAGCTCCAAAATTTTACGGTCTTACGGTCTTACATGTCTTACGGCCTTCTACTGTATCATTCCGTCCAGCAAATTAATGATCCTGTTCCCGTAAGCGGCATTCTTTTCAGAATGCGTCACCTGTATGATGGTCACCCCATCCTCTTTGTTCAGGGTAGTGAACACCTGCATGATTTCCTCTCCCTGTTTCGAATTAAGGTTTCCCGTAGGCTCGTCGGCCAATAACAATTTCGGTTTAGTGATAAGCGCCCGCGCAATACCCACCAATTGTTGCTGCCCGCCCGACAGTTGCGCCGGAAATAGGTCTTTTTTACCCACGATGTTGAAGCGGTCGAGCATATCGGCCACGGCTGCCTTGCGTTCACCCTGCTTCATACCATGGTAAAGCAACGGCGCCTCAATGTTTTCAGCTACGGTAAGCTCGTCGATCAAGTGGTACGCCTGGAAGATAAACCCGATGTTGTACTTGTGCAGGTCGGAGCGTTGTCGTTCCTTGAGCGTTTGCACCGGCTGCTCCATGAAAATGTACTCGCCTTCGTCGAACGTATCGAGCATGCCCAGCACGTTCAGTAATGTACTCTTACCCGAACCCGAAGGCCCCATGACAGATATAAACTCGCCCCGGGCGATACTCAGGTTAATGTCGCGCAGCAGGAAGATCCGCCCTGCAGGACTGCTCACCCATTTGGTGATGTGATGGAGTGATAAAAACCCCACCCCCCGGCCCCCTCCCCCAAATGGGGCGGGGGAGACGGTGCTACTCAGATTGTTTACAAGATCGTCTTTCATGTTGTTTAATTTTTAGGAACCCCACCCCTCCCCTAAGGGGAGGGAGCCAGGTGCTACTCACAGATGGTGAAGATCAGGCTCAGTTTATGATTATTATTTTATTAAAAACACAGTTATTTTTGATTTAACGCACTTTTTTGCTAAGCGCCACTCTCCTCCCCCACATGGGGGGAGGCCGGGAGGGGGCTTTTTATTCTGTTTTTAAGGCTTTCACCGGATTAGCTGTGGCAACGCGCCAATTCTGGAACGTTACCGTACATGTAGTGATAATTCCTACAGCTACAAACGCAAGCAAATAAACCCACCAGTATATCGGCGTTTTATATGCAAAGTTCTCCAACCAACTATGAACGGCATACCAGGCAAGTGGAACCGCTATTACAAAGCATATCAGCAATATCCTGAAATATGCCTTATTGAACATGACAATAATTCCTATAGTTGATGAACCGAGCACTTTCCTGATCCCAACCTCTTTCCGGCGGCATTCGCTGTCGAACACAACTAATCCGAATACGCCAACGATGGATATGAAGATGGCAATCATGCTAAACAATGAAATTAATGAACTCAAGGAAGTTTCTTTTTCATACAACCGCTGCAAGACCTCATCGAAAAAACGGACATCAAACGTATACTCCGCATCAAATTCGGCAAGCGTGTTACGGATATACGACATGGCAGCACGTTTATCCGTACCTGCCTTTACCTTGATATAGGCACAATTCTGACTACCCTGATAATTCTCAGTGCATACATAAAATGCCATCGGTTCAACCGCCGTGCGAAAAGAAGCGAATTTTATATCAGGGATAAAGCCTATAATTTCACCATTATTGTCAATATTCGAGTTAAGCTCCAGATTATATTTTTTGTGCGCTGTTTCATTAAACACATACACGCCATGTTGCGTACTTACATCTTCCCGACGGAAATCACGCCCTTCGGCAACCTCAATCCCCATAACTTTAAGAAATGTGTAATCTACAGGCAGACATTGAAATTGTATGCCTTCGCCCTTGTACTCCCGTCCCCATCCCATATATTGGTCGGAACTCGACAAAAGCGATCTTCCATAAGTAACATCTTCAATTCCCGAATGCGCCTTAAGCTTATTGGCAAGCGCATCGCGACTTTGCTGTATTTTCCAGATATTGGTAATAATCAACTCATCTTTATCATACCCCAAAGACGAATGTTGCATGAAATGATTTTGCAGGTACATGGAAGAGGCCCCAATCATCAGTGCAAAAGAGGATATAAACTGAACACCTATCAACGTATTCCGTAACCTTTTCCCTTTGGGCGATAAGCCGAAGTTTCCCTTCAATACCAAAGCCGGAATAAATGAGGTCATATACCAGGCCGGATACAAACCAGCAAGTAAACCGGTGAACAATGCAATTAAAGCCGTACCACCAACAATCATGGGGTGAGCCGTCACCGACAAGTCAGCATCTACTAACCTTGCCAACGACATGTGATCAAATAACATCACGAAACCTAAAGCAATAAAGTACGATAATAAACTGATGAATACCGCTTCCAAAACAAGTGAAAAACGCATGGTACCCTGGCGGGCGCCCAATACTTTCTGTGTATTGATATTTTTGATACGCATCGGGGTAAGCGCTGTGCTGAAATTAGTAAAATTAATCCCTGCGATGATTACAGTCACGATGGCAATGGCAAACAGAATCAACAACGTTTGCCTACTTGCTTTCGGCGTTCTATCATATAATACATCCGTTACGAAATGAATATCCGGTAAAGCGGTAAAACGGAGGCCGACACCTGAATCATCCCAGTTGAAATCCTGTCCGAAAACTGCTTGTGCGTCAAAGTTCTGTTTGAAATTATCAAATAACCGGGAAACATTCGCCGGATCATCTACACGAAAATATACACAATAGCTATAATTTTGCCAGTCTTGTTTACCCTCATTTTCCTGCATGGCGAAATAAATGCAGTTATTGACAATAGAGTTGGTGGGGAAATCACGATACACTGCCATTATTGTTTGATTTCCCCAGTAAGAGTGGGTAATGTGTTTACCAACCGCAGGCTCATTTCCAAACAATTTACGCGACAGGCTCAACGGGATAAATATATTCCTTGGCGACAGGTATTCGCCTTTTACGCCTTCCACAAAGTCAAAGGTAAATACATCGAAAAAAGAAGGTGATACGGTTATTGAACTTTCTTCGTAAAAACTTCGTACACCATCCTTTTCTACATGGAAAGGTGCTGTTTGCTCCCATGAAGAAGTAATCGCTCCGGCAAGAATATGAGGTGACGATTCAAAGAAAAGATCGGCAAAAGGACGGCAAATAATAGCTTGCGTAGCATTTCTTTGAGAAAGCTCCATACGGAAAATCTTATCACTGTCCTGATGGAATTTATCAAAGCTACGATCATAATCAAGCTGAATCATGATCACCATAAATGCTGCAAAAGCGACTGAAAGACCTAATACATTCAGCACCATTGCCATCTTAAAACGGCGGATTACACTTAAAAAATTCCGGGCTATCGGTATCATAAGATCAAGTTATTTCGGATTCAACAATTCAACAATTCATACTTGTTTTTATTCCGTTTTTAACGCTTTCACTGGATTGGCTGTGGCAGCTTTAAGAGATTGCACACTCATGGTAAGCATAGCTATCAGTACCACTAATACGCCGGTTGCTACAAATATGTACCAACCAAGGGATATCCTGTAGCCATAGCCCTCCAACCAATAATTACCCACGTACCAAGCTAATGGTACGGCTATAAGAAAAGCTATTGTCAGCAATTGAATGAAATTGCTGCCTAAAAGACTTACAATATTCCAAACTGTAGCGCCCAATATTTTCCGTACCCCGATTTCCTTGACCCGCTGCTCAGCCGAATAGGCGCTTAAACCGAACAATCCAAGGCATGAAAGGATAACGGCCAATATGGCAAATAAAGTGATCAGCTTTTTTGTAAGATGGTAATTAGAAAACATCCGGTTGAATGTTTCATCCATAAATATAGGTTCGAATAGTTTTCCGGGATTATGAGCCATTAAAATGTCCTGGATAGCGGTAATAGCCTCAATACCTGATTTACCTTCCTGTATCCTGACAAACAGATTTTTAGCATTGCCATAATAGTGGTAAAAAATTACAGGTTCTGCCTTTGCTCTCGATATATCATTATATACAAAATCTTCAACTATGCCCACAATTTGCATAGGGTTAGCATTAAAACGTGAAATAGTCCCGCCAATCCGGCCTTCATCGCCCATTAATTTTGCAAATGACCGGTTAATGATCACTTCCGGTTTCTGGTTGGCATTTCCGAATGAAAAATCACTTCCCTCACTAATAGGTATTCCTAACGCAGCAAATATTCCGGGAGAAATATGCGCATTTGAAACGAACGGATTGACTGTTTCTTCTTTACCTTGCCATGTATATCCGCTACCACTGTTTACAATTTTGATCATATCCTGGCTGCTTAAACCAGTGCCGGCAACATATCCGGTATTGATCAAC
>JAVBSH010000285.1:0-18901 GCA_031547085.1 Bacteroidales bacterium | reverse complement strand
TTTCCCGGGAAGCGGCATTATCCCGGCGGATATTTTCGGCGCCACCAACGATATCTGTTTTCCGCCCGATGTCAACAACCCCGCCACCATGACCCTGACACCCCAGAATGCGCCTACCATCTATTTCAGGAATTTGACCTATGACGCTTTCCAGAACATCACACTGAACACGAACAACAGGATACACTACCTTGCAGGAGATGTTACAATCAACAACGGCACATTTACATTGACCGGTACGGCGGCGGCTCCCCTCTCCGTGACAGGCGACCTGATGGTGACCGCTACCGGGACATTGTCGTTGATTACTAATGCCAATGCGTATTTCAATACCGGCGTGATCAACGGGCGGTTAATCTCATCTGGCGGAAACATCCCAGTATATCGTTTCGACGGCGATCTGGCCGTAAACACGGGTGGCGAAATAGCCATCAACAATACCGGTACAAACGGTTATTCGCAGCTTACTGTTGGTGGCGACCTGGTGATCAACGGTGGAACCATGCTGTCATCGAAAGTAAGTACGGAAAGCAATATGTATACTTATCCTAATAGGATATACCTTTCGGGGAACCTCACCGATCTGGCAAAACAGTTATCCTGCCGGGGAACGGCGCTTTATTTCCAGGCACCCGACCCATATACCATCGACATGCCACGCTATCCCGACTTTGCGCAGGGAATGTTTGTTTTCAATTCCCCCGCAAGGGTACATCCTCCAGGAAATTTTCGATTACCCCGGCAGCAATATCCAGTTGGGCGCCAATTGCAGCGGTTTTTACGCCAACGGGCACGATATTATTTGCCGCGATTTCATGCTGAGCAATACCGCTCCCACGGCCAATACGGTGGTCGATCTCGAAGGCGTCACCATTACCCTGCAACGCCTGCTCAACACCGCTACCAGCAGTGCCCGCCGATGGGATGTGAAGGCTTCAACCACCGATTTGGTTTTCAACCATCCCACCCAGCACGATATCCAATATACCCAAAACCTGCTGTTCCGCTCCATCCAATTCACCAACTCGGCGCCTGCCGCACGAATTTATCTTGCCGCTAACTGGTTTGCCAATTCGGCGCTGTCGGTCGATCACTTGATTAGCGATGTGCAAAGGATCAGCTTAGAGGGGTATGCCAACACGGCCTACAACCAGAGGGTAAATATCCTCTCGATGCTCGAACTCATGCAGGCTTGCGATATTTACTCCGTCAACAACGGTGTAACCAACACCTACACCCTATCCATAGGCGGTATTACCGAACATCCCGATGCATGCCGCACCAAAAGCAAGATTTTCAGCGACGGAACAACAAAGGTGGTATTTGATGCAATGGCAGCGCTTACACCATCCTATATCGCATTCAATGGGATCAATTTTACGGGTGCGGGGTTAAGTACGTCCACTTCGAATGACCTTGGCGGAAATACCGGCGCTGTGACCTGGACTGCCGAAACCGGAACCAGGCAAACCTTCTATTGGGTGGGCGGTAGCGGTTCGTGGGATGATCTCAGCCACTGGTCGCTCGTTTCGGGCGGGACGGTTCCCGTAGGCTGTCTTCCGTCGGGTATCGACAATGCGGTATTCGATTGCAATTCGTTTGCCGATAGCAACGGCGTGGTGACGATCAACTCATACGCCATTGCCGCCATTAGGAATATTACGTGGGATCCGGCGATGGTTTCGTGCGGGAAAATGGGCAAACTCACTGGTGCGCAGTTGCTGGTCAACGGGTCGGCCGATTTCAGGGGCTGTGTGTCCATTGCTTCACCCGTAGTTATGGCAAGCGGATCGAATAGTGCAACGTTCAAAACCGGCGAGAACACTACGTTTACCAACACCATCACCTTCCTGCAAAACGGCGATTACACCATTACCGGCCCCCTGCTTTCCACTTCGGATATTATTCATAATTCGGGCGGTATCATCTGCAACAACGACTCCATCAGTTGCCGCCGCTTCGACTCCCGGACGATAGACATAAGTTCTCCCTTGCGCTGGCTCGATTTTACGGATGCGAAGATCAAGGTACGTCATACTACCGTCAATTCCGATAATGTGTTTTACCTGAACATTGACAATTTCGATCAGGATAAGAGCACGTTTGCCGGGTCTCACATCTACACCGAAAACGGAAGTATTTTCCGTATCGTAGGAACAGCAGCAGTGGCTACTCCCAAAATCATTGACTTTTACGATTGGTCTGGTACCGGGAGTATCTATATCCCTAACTATATTACCGTCAATTTTCACGATGTGGACGTCCGTCCCGTCGACATGGCTACAAAGATATTGTATCCCTTTACCTGCAACAACCTTTTCCTGAAATCGGGACGAAGCTACCAGATATTCAAGGCTACGGGCATTACCTTTACCATCAGGGGCGATTTTATTACCGATGCCTCTAATTGTACTTTCACCAACATAACGGGAAGCGGTGCTGCAACCGTCATCAAAAAGGAAAACGATCCTTTTCATATCCAACGGGCAAAGATCACTAACATCAATTCCATCGGCAGCACATTGGTAGTGGCCGAAGGTGAGGATGGCGGAGGGAATACCAACGTGGATTTCGACGGTGAAGTGATCGGTGCCGATTTCTATTGGGTGGGTGGTAGCGGCTCGTGGGATGATTTCAACCACTGGTCACTTGTTTCGGGCGGCGACCCGGATGTCACCAATCCCGAAAACTGTATCCCGTCGAAATATGACAATGTTTTCTTTGATGATCAGTCTTTCACAGCAAATAACCAACAGGTAGCGCTCGGAAATGTGAACAACTGTAAGAATATGACCTGGACCCGCGAAGCAGGTGAAAAGATGCCCGTTTTGTATGTCAGCGCAACAGCAACCAATGCCCTGAATATATACGGTTTCCTCGACTTGGCCGAAGGGATGAAGATACAAAGCGCTGTCACTGGCGGATTGTCCATCGTTATGTATGGAACAAGCGCGGAAGAGAACGCCCAGTATATCAGGTTCAACGGGTTTAACAACACGGCAACTTCCGACCGCTATTTCCGGTTCACATTCTCGGGAACGGGCGGTCGTTATGATTTGTTGGACGATACCCCGTGCCGGATTTATTCCAATACAAGCGCTACGTTTTCCATTCCGGCTAATGTTTCTTTTTATTCGCACGGGCATACGATCTTGTGCCGTAACATCACTATTTCCGGGACAAATACCAATAACAATACGGTCGACCTGACGGGCTCAACCATTGATATGGATTATTCTTTTTCGGTAACCATCGACGCCAAGCGGACTTCCCTTGCCGGGAATACCGAAATCATCCTTACGGGAAGCGCCACCATTGCCAATAATACGGGCAACGATTTGTCCTTCCATAATCTTCAAATGAAATCGGCTTCTACCATCTCAGCTACTTCGTCCAACTCCGCCCGATCGATCATCTTCAACAAAATCACTTGGGCGGCTAATTCCACCATGTCGGGTGCAGCTACCATCGTGGCCGATACGCTTCAATACGCCCGCTCGTCGCTGAACACCATTGCGGGAGGCAAGAAAATCGTTGTCAACAAAAAACTGGTTGCATCGGGGACACCCTGCGGAGTTATCATCCTGCAATCAAGCAACACCACGCCTGCCATCCTCAGTTCGGGCAACTGCGACATGACCGTCAGCTTCGCAAAACTATCGAACATCACAGCCGACATTTCCAACGGCTGCGTAGCGTCAAACTATAAGCTGGTAGGCCGTGCCGCCGACCAGGTCAACATCGAAAACTGGACAGTGACCGATACCGAAGGCGGACAACTGGATTTATTCGACAACGACCCAGTACTTGGTTGTACCGTGTTGCCTTATGTGCAAACCACCACCGGTTTCGGGCTGGGCGACTACTATGTGTGGCAGTACAAGGCTACCGCAGCCGCACCGTGGACAAGCTATAAGTCGGGAACCCGCGAAACCGGGGCAGATACCATCCTTATCACCGCGCCTGGTTATTACAAGCTGACCGTGGATTACGGGAGTGCGACCTGTACGATTAACGATGCCGAACGCCACATCACGGTGATCGACACCATTGCCCCGGTTGTTACCGGCATCAGCGATGTGCAGGTGGCTGCCAACGGTGCGGGATGTACTTATCAGGTCATGGGCAGCGAATTCGACGCCATCGTTACTGATGACGATTGCGTGGGGCTGAACCCTGGCATCAAGGAACAGTGGTTTACGCTCGATGGCGCCACCGTACAGGGGAAAACCGTTGCCACTACGCTCAACGGTGTGATCCTCAATCCCGGTATCACCACCGTCACATGGTACGCATCCGACAATCCCTATCCCGTAAGTAACGAGGCGTCCCACAGCTTCAAAGTCTACAACACCCCGAAAATAGTTGTTAATAAAACCGATACTTTGGTATGCGCCAAATCCGTAGTCAACCTCAACAAGTTGGTTACAATCGGTGCAAACGAACAAGCGCTGTTCTATACCAGCAAAACCGGATTCCCGATAAGTTCAACCATCATTACGCCCACCGAAACCGCCACCTATTACGTCCGGTTCATGAACACCAACAACCAGTGTGAAAGCGTTGCATGGGATTCTATCAGGATACAGGTGAAACCGGTGCCCGAAGTGAGGATCGTTACGCAGCGCGATACCGGCAACGTTTGCCACAGCCTACCAATCCGCATGGAAGTGACCACCAATTCGACCGAAATCGACTGGGTGGGCTGGTACGACTCGAACGGCCATACCGGTAGCAGCCAATACGCCACAAGCTGGACACAACAAAGGGATGTTACTTATACTTTCAGTAACTCCGAGACGGGAAAAAGGATTGAACTGGTGGCATCCATGCACGACAAGGTTTGCGGATACCTGCGCGACACCCTGTCCTTTAATGTTCTTCCCTTAGCTACATCGGCAGGTGTGGAGATTGTGGAACAGCCAGCCGGCTTGCAGGATGTTTGCGAAGATACGGTGTATGTGGTGAAAATAAAGGCTACAGGGCCGGGCGATCTGAAAAATATGACCTTGTCGCTTTTCGACATCAGGGCAACCGACCTTACCATTGAAGATACTGCCGTCAAGGAAAGTTCAACCGGAACGACAACCGATATCAACGCCGCAGCATTGCCATCCGATCTGGCAGGCAATGGAAAAGCATGGCGTATCGGCGACCTAACTTCAGGCGACTCCGTATTGGTAAAGGTTACTGTAAGAGCCGAATGCGGATTTTTTGGCGGCGAAGGATTAAATTTCTATTTAGATGCTCAAAGCGTTTGCAGTGATGCGCTTCCGCGGATACTCCGTCCCACCGGAGCCTTTAACATCAAGCAGAACGATGAAAACAAGAACACGTATCAGGTGCTTACCGAATTTTTGACCACCTGGGGCGAAGCAACCACCAAGGCCACCAACCATACCGGCGACACGATCGTATGGCGTCTCGAGGCCACGTTCAAGGATTGGAACCAGGAAACTGATCCCGGCAAGGAGTCGATATATGTATTGGTTCCCAAAGGCTTGAACATTGTTCCCGGCAGTTTCAACCCGGTTAGGAATGTGGGATCCATCTTTACGCCCATCACAACGCCGATGGGTGTGGAACTGACCTTACCCGTGAAAGCAGGGCTTACGGCGCAGGATACCATGAAAGCCGAATTCCGCTTTACCGTAACCGATGCAGCGTGTGGCCAATACGATTTCTATGCCGAAGTCGATTATACCTATCAACTGGATTGCCGTGGCAAAACCTGTGATTTCAATTCTACCCAAGGCAGTCACGATCCTACCCTGACCGTAGAACGTTACGAGTTCTCGCTTGCCGACGATGTATATGGCGAAATCATCGACGACCTTTGGTATGGGAACGTCAGGATGAAAACCAATACGCAATTCTACGAAGGCGATACCATTTACATCGATTTCTATGTCGACAGGAATAACAGTAGTTCGTACGTTCCGGGAGTCGACACCCTGGTGCATACCCACAAATACGTGACTCAAAATGTTGCACAAGGCGATTATTTTACCGATGTTTTCGACGAAGGTATCTATATCGAACAAGGGAAGCAATTGTTTGCCGTGGTCAGGGGGAGCGCTCTTTGCGAAAACCTCTCTTTCCCTATTGCCACCATCATGGGTAGTAACACCGTTTGCCGGAACGATACCGTGATGTATTACACTGCTCCCAACATGGCTTATTACAAATGGGGTGTGGAAAAGGTGTACGTGGACGGCACTTCGGGTGCAACGCCCACCCGCATCCCGCTCGAAGGATCGTCGTCAGCCAAGTACACCGAAGAAAATATAGCCCGTGTTATATGGACGACTCCCGGCAGTTTCAAGATATTTACCCAATATTCGGTTACCGACGGGCAAGGTCATATTGTCGACGAGTTAGACAAGACCTACCTCAAGGTGCATGTCGAAGACCGCCCCGAAGTACGGCTGAAAGGCAAGCGCGATACCGCCATCTGCATTGGCGCAACCATCAACCTGGAAAGTATGATCGACCTCCGCAACAACGAATATGCCTTGTTCTGCACCGCCAAGGACGAAGCCACGCTCATGCAGTCGGCATCGGCTTCGCCCACGCAAGCCACCCGTTACTACGTGAAAGTAGCCGACAATACCGCCAAGTGCCCGAGCGCCGGTTGGGACTCTATCAATGTCAAGATACACCCGTTGCCCGTGGTTACCATCACGAATCATCTCACCGAAGCCTGCACCGGCGACCGTGTTCCATTCACCGCCACTTCCGTACCTGCCACAGTATCCTACCTGTGGACTGTTTCGCCCGACGGCCTCTTGGAAGCATCCGGCAACGGCGACAACGAATACATCGTATGGTCTGCCTCCGGTGCCAAAGAAGTAAAGGTAATCGTAACCGATACCAACAAATGCCAGGGCGAAATACAAGTGACGATTATGATCCGGAAACGCCCTACGCCTGGACCGGCATTCCGGATACCAAATAATTGGCAGTAATGGTAAGTCTATTGTTGTTGATTTTCTATCACTTCGGCGGCGTCTTGCGTAAGCGGTTCTTCGCCGGGTAACGTCAAACCTGTCCTGAAAACGCTTTTACCTGAATATGCCTTATCGGGCACTATCGGTACAGTTTCTATTTTGAGATTTGTTGTTGGGATATTCATTCGCACCACAAAATAATCGGTGAGCATTTTGTTCCGTTTTTCCGCCAGCTTTCCGATCTGTCCATTCACATGATCCTTATACAGAGCCATCGCTTTAGCGTATATATCACCTTCGGCGGGCACACCGGGCCGGGCATTGGTGTATTGCAACAAACCGGAGTCATTATCCTTGATATTGATGATATCGGTCCTGGCCAGCACATCTAAGCTATCGGCAACCTTTCCGGGGGCTTTTGTCATGATGTAATAATCTGTTTTCAGATTTAGTAACGATTGTTCCCGAATCGCCTGTGAATAATTGATATCCTGCTGTATTCCCAATACCAGGTCGGGTTTCGCTTGAATGACGGTCACCAATTGGTTAAACCGGTCATATTGAGTCGATGTAAAATCATCCTGTATCGCTGAAAATTCAATTTCGTCCAGTTGGTCGGCATTGAATCCCAGTGAACCGGCAAGAGCATCGAGTGGCGTCAACGATACTTTCACCAACAAATTAGTCAATGTTTTCAAGATGATTTTCTTGTATGAAAATTTGGGTGAACGGATATCACCTTCCACCGGCAAGTCGATCTTAATCTTGTCGTTACGGTCTTTCAGTATATACACTGCCAGGCGGAGGGGCACTTTCATAACAGGCTTAACATCTTTGCTTACTTTATCTATATTACATTTGAAAATATCCAGACCGTTGGCGCCTTTCAATATGCTGCTGGTAATCACATTTTGACTGGTAAATGTAACGATACCGCTGGTGATCGGGTATGCAAAATACTCCATCGAATATGGCGTAAAGTCTTTTAGTTCCAAGCTGCTGAGATCAACTTTCAGATTCAGGTCCGATAGGTCGTTAAAGCTTCCTCTCCACCGAATGTTAGCCATACCGGTGGCGTTCAGCTTTCCTTGCACGCTGATGTCGTTGACTTTGTCGGGATCGAAGTTTTTTGCTGCAATGGTAATATCTTTTAGTTCATAAACGAAGGGCATTTGCAGTGTATGATCCTTAAACGAGACATGGATGCCGCGAAGGTCTACTTTCCCGATGGCCAGGTGCATGGCAGCGGTTGTGTCGGGTTTAGTTGCTGTGGTTGTATCCGGCGGCGCAGCGCTTTCTTTCATCAGGTAAGTAAAATTGCTCGAACTATCCTTTCCCATGACATATTGGGTGGAAAGGCCGCGTGCCGAGAATTCGTTCAGGATATACCTTGATTTGGCAAAACTTATCTCGGCTATATCTAACCATAGGCTGTCGGCAGCCAATACCGGTTCCTGCCGGTTGTCGCGCATGTCGAACGAGCGTAGTGTCACCTTTCCCTGTACGATTGAATTCATGATGTGCTGCGTGTCACCGTTGATACTGATATGGGCAGTAAGTAATCCTGCAAGGCTATTTACCCGCATGCTTTGTTGCAAATACGGCAAGACTCCTGCAATGGAAAAATTTTCAAGGTCGACATGTATCCGGAATGTTGATTTTTCAATGTCATATTGCAGGCTGGAGCCTAATTTTCCACCATCGGCAAACAACAGGTTGAAGCCTATGTCGGTTTCCTTGCCCGAAAAATATATACCGGGAATTTTCAGGTTCAAGTCCAGCATATCCCACTTACTTCCGACAACCAAATCGTTGTAAAATATATTACCGGCTCGCAGTTGTATGTCATAAATACCGATTTCCCAAGGTTTCGATTCCTTGGGAGCTGGGGTAGTGACTGTATCCGTTGATTCAAACTTTTTGAGAATGTCGCTGAAATTAAAATCGTTACCTTTTTGCCAGACAGATACGTGAAGATCTGAAAGGTGTATCTTTTGTACAGTTACCTTATGACGCAAAAAATCAAAAAGCTTTACCTTTACTGAAAGCGTATCGAATCGGCAAAAGCTTTCCTGTTCGTTTTGTTCTTTTATGTCAAATTCCACAATCCGGAGCGAACCGCTGAATAAATTAAACCGGAATTTATCCATGGTAATGACACGTCCCACCAGTTCTTTACTGTTTTTCTCTATATAACGTTTGGCAACAGGCGAAATGATTAAGGCTACGATAACAATCAACAGGAAGAATATCCCAACAACAATAAGACTTATTTTAATCGGTTTTTTCATTTCCGGAGAACTTATTTATCTCAAATACAAGACATATATACAACAAAAAACTTTATACAAAGTTAAAGTTTACATCAACGATAATCAAATTTATATTTGAGAAATGTAGTGTTTTCGGTTAATAAATTGGACGTGTTAATGCTAAAAAATATACGTCACCAGATTAGATTGCCCAATCGGGCAAACAGCAGATTATTCTGTATAAACTATTTTGGAATATACAAAGGATGTTTTTCGTTGTATTTCCGGATGTACATAAATCGGAGTTGCTGTTGCTTTTTCGACCTCAAATTCGAATACTCATCATGAAGTTCGGGGTCTGTCATCAACATCATTTCCACGCTTTTGGTCTCATATTCCATTATTTTCCCGGTATTGAAATCCAAGATGAATTGTTTCAGTTCGGAGGTTCTGTAACCGGGCGAATTGTATCCATACGGCGAATACCCATACGGCGAGTACCCGTACGGTGAATAGCCATATCCGTATGGCGAATAATAAGGACTATAACCGTAAGAAGAACTGCCGTACCGACTGGAGTAAGTGGTAATATTGGCCACAAAATGGCAAATAGAACCAACAATAGTGATTCGGTTGAATGATCCACCCATATTTATATACAATATCCCGTTTTTGCAATATCCCCACAGGTTGCTGACCTGCACTTCCTGACTATTACCCAAGTCGTCGAAATAAGTAATTGTTTGTTCTTCGGTGATCTGGTCGAAGAATGTCTTGCTCTTATAATCAATCGAAGTCAAAATCCGCGATTTAGGTGTTGGCTTGTTAAACCTCACTTGGTTGAAATTCAAATAGAAGCCTTCCTTGAATTTGAATTCAGGAGTATATTTTATTACATTGATGGTGGTCGAGTCGGACTGTGCTGCAAGACGAACGGGAAATGCAGAAACTAACAAGCATGCGACCAACACGATATATTTTATTTGCATATAATTTCCCTTTTTTTCTAAACTTTTCTGTACAAAATCCGTACAAATATAATGTTTTTTCATGGTTATTTTTGAAAACAGCATAGATAAATGTTTCGTTTGAAATAAGATTGTATGATCCGTCAAACAAAATTTGTTGGGATATTTCAATATTATTTTCATATCTGAAAAATATGGACTATACTTGTTGTCTGATTTTATGCCATACTTTTTGTTAGCAACCTGATGGAATGCCAATAAGATCGCAATGTGTATTCGCTTATGTATAAGTCTATTATAGATTTTCTTGAAATTGGAAAGGACAAAACGGTTCACTGGTTTGTTCGCTGCCAAGATATATTTTTGGGGATATTTTTAGTGATCGGCGGCTCATTTATGCTGTGTGCCGGTATCGTTTTTTTATTTGCAGGACATCTTGACGTTGGTATTATTTTAGGAACTTCGGGGTTAATCGCATTGGCGTTGTATGTATTGGCAAAGAGACGGAAACACTACAGTGCTTATACCTTGTGGATTGTTAGTATTGTTTTGGCACTTGTCTCCTTGGCACTATTATTTACCGGACACAATGACCTGGGTGGTGTACATTGTATCATTTATCCCGTGGTGGTGGGCATGTTGCTCGGTCCTAAGCGAGGAAACATATTGTCCATCATTTTATTAACCGCGTATTTTGTCTGTGGTTTGGTGTTGAAGAACGATTTTTTCTTCCTGGCAGCCTGCCTTCTCGTAGGATTGATCATGATGGTTGTTGTTGGCGGATTTCTTACCATCAACGAAGAGTTGGTGAATGTTAGCGCCGATAAGATATCTGATATCCAAAAAGAAGCACAAATCAAAAATGAGTTTATCTCGCAACTGTCCCATCAGATACGTACACCATTAAACAATATTGTGGTTATCGGTAATTTGTTGAATGAAACACAACTTAACCTAAGGCAGAAAGACTGGATGGAGACCATTCTTGCATCGGCCAATAACTTGGTGAATGTGGTCAACATGATCGGATCCAAAATCACCTCGACAGGAATTGTTGATACCAAGCCTACGAATATAGCCTTTAATCTGCAAACTGTACTCAACAACACGATACAACTTTTTGTGGGACAAAGTAATGAATACAACATCGCCTTGAAGCCAAACATGCAGATCCCGTACATTTTGGAAGGCGACCCGATACAGATCAAGCAAATCTTCCTGACACTGATCGATGCCATTATCAAAAATAAAAATGCTGAAAAAATCAACATTATTATCTCATACCAGGTAAGACAGGAGACTGACCGGATATACGATGTGATTTTTGATATTAAGGTGAGTGATCATTTGGCATTGGAGTCTGAAAATAACAGTATTGATGATACCGACATGTTGAACTTCTCGATTTCATCGAAGTTGATTGCAATGTCGGGAAACAAGTTGACACTGACTTACGAAAATAATTTTACCACTTTCCACTTTACCTTGTCGTTCAAGAAAGCGTTGGCAGCGCCTAAGGAAAAAACTATCGAGGTGCCTGTTAACGAGGAGCGTGAAGATAATACTCCGCCACCAGCGGATAATTCGGCTGTCGAACTTAAAGAAGCCAACATCCTGCTGGTAGAAGACAACCTGATCAACCAGAAGATAGTGATCCTCAGTATTCAAAAACTAGTGAAAAATATTGATGTCGCCAATAATGGTCAGGAAGCATTAGATAAGTTCAATCAAACCAAATATGATATTATCCTGATGGATATCCAAATGCCTATTATGGACGGCATTCAGGCAACTAAAAAAATCCGGGAAATAGAAGGTGAGAAAAGCTTTACACCTATACCGATTATTGCCATTACAGCCAATGCCCTTGCCGGTGACCGCGAACATTGCTTAGCGTCGGGCATGGATGAATATATTAGCAAACCTTTCCAGGTGGAGGTTTTGGTGAATAAAATGAAAAACCTGCTGATGGTCGGTAGTTCAATACATAATTGAGTTGGGGCATTTGGAGTAGTTTTAGTTAAAATATAACGATTGTATATCAGGTTTTTTATATTAATAGTTTTTCTTTGCTGGGGAGTTCTCTCTTCATCAGCACAAGAAAAAGCATGGAGCGCACAATACAAATTACCCGCAGTAACTGTTTATGCCGACTTTCCTGAACCTGTCGAATTGATCAGACAGGTAATAGACGAAGAAGATAACGATAACAGCCTGCTGAAAGCTTGGGTATACGCAGTGGGTATAGAAACCGGTTTTCAGCCGACAACATCCGGACAGTGGGATACCATTCCGGGGAAAGGTTATGTATGGCGGTTAGGGATACATGCCGAAAATGCACTTTCGTTGAACCTCTTGATCGAAAATTATAAATTGTTTCCAGGCATGGCTTTGTATGTGTATAATGAAGCTATGACCAATATTGCAGGGCCATTTGACAATGCCAACAACGGCAATGGCGGTATTTTGCCTGTGCAATCACTCCCGGGTGACCATATTGTTATTGAATGGAATATTCCTTTAAAGATAAGCCAAAAAGATGACTTCACCATTGTAAGTGTAGGTTACGGATTTCGCGACATGGCAGGACAGGGAATGTCGGAGATGGCCACAGCAGCCAGTTGCAACGTGGATATCAATTGCAAGGACGGGAATCACTGGCAACGCGAAAAACGGGCGGTGGTGCGGATGGAAACCATCACACGATCAGGGTACGTGGTTAAAACACAATATTGCACAGGGACACTGGTTAACCAGACCAGTAAGACAAAACAGCCTTACATCCTTACGGCCAACCATTGTGTTTCAACCAATGACATGGCGCAAGCTACGACTTTTGTTTTTTCATACGAAAAAGCTGTTTGTAAGGGTACCACTCCGGCATTGCCCCAAGGTATTACCGGGTCGAGCCTGCTGGCTACCAAAAAAGAACTTGACTTTGCCTTGCTGAAATTATCGCAGGATGTGGACGCATCGCATCATCCTTATTATGCAGGATGGAATGCATCGCCGGTTACCCCGGCTAATGCTGTGGGAATACACCATCCGCAGGGTGACGTGAAAAAGATATCCATGGAAAATGATCCATTGGAGACCGGTACGTTTAACGATGACCAAACAGACATGCATTGTGACAAAAATGCACACTGGGTAGTGTCCAAGTGGGATGTCGGTGTTACGGAAAAAGGATCGTCCGGAAGCCCCCTTTTCGACCCGAATCATTTAGTAGTCGGCTCTTTATCGGGTGGTAACGCTACCTGCATGAAACCCGAAAAAGATTATTATTCCAAGGTCAGCGAACAATGGAATAAGTATACAACACCGGCAGAAAGTCTTAAACCTTGGCTTGATCCCGAAAATAAGGGTGTTACCTCGTACTGGGGATACGATCCTGTCGCTCCTTTCGATGGCGAATGCGACACCTTGGGACATATCGGTTACAACGAGACGCAAATGCTTATTGCTTCCGATAAGTGGGGATACCTTACCGGACACAATAATAAGAAATGGACAGGTTTTGCCGAAAAAATCACCAATGATACCGTTGCAAATATTATCGGGTTGGAGGCCAATATAGGCAAGGCTTATTCGAGTGGGTCGAGGGTCAGGTTCTCTATCTGGCAGGGGAAAGACTTTCCTGTAGGGAGTCCGGTACATTCCATAGATACGATTGTGACATCTGATTTTCGCCGTTATCCAATGCAGATGTATTTTCCGAAAACGCTGGAAATAAAAGGTGACTATTACCTTGGATACAGCATTCAATACCAACCGGTGGATACCTTTGCCGTATTGCAATCTGCCAAACGCTCGTACGAGGGCGTATCTGCATTGTTTGTCGAGCAGAGCGACGGAACCTGGATGGCCATGTCGGAAGATGTACCACCGACTTATTCATCTTTAGGAATCAGGGCATTGGGACACTTCGGCAAGAACCAGGCGCAACCATACCAAGCGCCACGTAATGGGTTGAAAATTATATATCAACCCGGAGACGATATCGTATACGTTTATTTCAGTGATCCAGGAGAAAAGGTAGTGCTTGAATGTTATGATGCAACGGGAAAACAAATGCCTGTAAATGAACTGAACCGGCAGATAGTGATGTATGACGAAGTTACTTATCTGCAAATAGAGATGAATATAAGTAATTTATCTTACGGTATGTATCTTCTTCAAGTATTTGATACCAAGAAGAAACAGACGGGCAAAGTCATCAGGTTATAGTATTCCATATTTTTGCGCATAACCACGAAATTTTGAATT
Source organism: Bacteroidales bacterium (assembly GCA_031547085.1). Lineage (GTDB taxonomy): Bacteria > Bacteroidota > Bacteroidia > Bacteroidales > UBA4181 > JAIRLS01. The sequence goes on along the minus strand of JAVBSH010000285.1, from coordinate 4,465 downwards.
TTGAACTCAACATATCCTTGGGGGCATCATCGTCGGTTTAATTCATATCCGGAATATTTCCGGGAACATTATGGCGGGAGGGTTCAGAAACTGACCGTTGACGCCGGTTTTACATGTCCCAATCGTGATGGCACAGTAGGACATGGCGGTTGTTCCTTTTGTAACAACGATGCCTTCAATCCCTCGTATTGTACACCCGAAAAAAGTGTCAGTCAACAACTCCTCGAAGGAATCGAATTCCATAAAGTGCGGTATCGTAAAGCATACCGATACTTAGCTTATTTCCAAGCCTATTCGAATACGTATGCTCCTCTGGAGAAATTGCGCCTTCTGTATGACGAAGCATTGTTGTTGCCGGAAGTGATTGGGATCGTTATTGGTACGCGTCCCGATTGTGTGGATGATGAGAAACTCGATTACCTGGCCTGGTTGAATCGAAAGCATTACGTAGTTGTAGAATATGGGATGGAAAGTTGCTACAACCGGACGTTGGAGCGGATCAATCGCGGACATACCGTCGAACAGTGCACCCAGGCCATCGAAGCTACAGCATCGCGCGGTATACGGGTGGGGACACACTTGATTTTCGGCCTGCCGGGCGAATCAAGGCAGGAAATGTTGGATGAAGCGGATACGATTAATCGTTTGCCAATAGACACCATTAAATTACATCAACTGCAAATAGCAACAGACACAGTTTTTGCCCGGCAATATGCTGCCCATCCCGAAGAATTCAGGTTGTTTGAGTGCGATGAATATATTGATTTCGTAGTGCAATTCCTGGAACGCTTACGGCCGGATATTGTCGTTGAACGTTTTGCCAACGAAATGCCTCCGCGTTATATGGCCGGTCCCGGGTGGGGCCTCATCCGCAATGTAGAACTCTGGCGGATGCTCGAACAGCGATTAGCTGAGCGCGACACTTGGCAGGGACGCCTCGTTGGCCATGTTGTCCCGTAGTTTCCGGCGTACATGCCTCACCATCTGCCGACGATGATATGCTGTCCATTGCTTCCGGAAATCCGAATTTTCGACAATTTCGTGGAAATGCTTGTCGGGGCGGCGTAACATGGTGGCATCATACAATTGTTCTTTCAACCGACCGGGAGGGACGCATTCCTCGATAAACGTTTGCATCATTTTAACCGTATCCGTTGTTCCAGGGCGGTCGATAGTGATAAATCGCTTCCAACGGTCGACACGGTTGAGCGCTTCCTGCCACATCTCGTCCTGGTACAATCCGCTTAGGACATCATGCGGCACATCTTCCATTTCATAAGTGTCGGGATTCACAAAACAGATCATATCGCTGTCCAAGGCACTGGTGATGTGAGATACCAACTTATCCGAAAATTTTCCTGATAAATCATCCATAACGTCGTTATAAAAATATCTGTTAAAAATCCTATGCTAAAATTCACGTGTTATTATTATATACGTGAAATGTTCGCTTTTTGTTGCGTTAATAGTCATATTTTTTTCATACTAAAAAAATAATTTAGGCGTTGGAGAATATTGAAAAACGACTGGTCATAGTTTTTTTGAATGGCGTGAGTAAACGCACGCCAGTACTGCAAAAAAGATATTAAAGATGATAAGTTACTTTTAGAATATCACTAATTGAAACAAAAAAACTAAATTTGCTGTCTTTTGCAAGAGATATCATCATGGAAGAAATTCAAAGAATAAAACAACGTTTCGGTATCATCGGCAATACCCCGTCACTCAACAGGGCTATTGATATTGCCATGCAGGTGGCGCCTACCGACCTTTCAGTGCTCATTACAGGCGAAAGCGGTGTAGGTAAGGAAGCTTTTCCGCAAATCATTCACCAGAACAGCGTTCGCAAGCACGGGCAGTACATCGCTGTAAATTGCGGTGCTATTCCTGAAGGAACCATTGATTCGGAACTTTTTGGTCACGAAAAAGGCTCGTTTACGGGTGCATTGGATCACAGGAAAGGTTATTTTGAAGTGGCCGACGGCGGAACTATTTTCCTCGACGAAGTAGCTGAATTACCAATGGCAACACAGGTGCGCTTGCTGCGTGTGTTGGAAACGGGCGAATTCATCAAGGTTGGATCTTCCAAAGTGCTGAAAACTAACGTGCGGGTAATTGCAGCCACCAATGTAAACATCCCCGACAACATTGCCAGGGGAAAGTTCCGCGAAGACTTGTATTACCGATTGAACACGGTACCGATCTATGTACCGCCCTTGCGCGACCGTTCGGATGACATATATTTGCTTTTCAAAAAATTTGCACTCGATTTTGCTGAAAAATATCGTATGCCCGCTATCCAGCTTGACAGCGAAGCGCAGCGGGTACTCGCCACCTATTACTGGCCGGGAAATGTACGCCAATTGAAAAACATCACCGAACAGATCTCGGTCATCGAGCATCAGCGCAATATCAATACTGATACGCTAAAACAGTATCTGCCCGATTATGCTCCGCAATTACCTGCTTTATATACCAAGAGCGAGGATAAATCATTCGCATCGGAGCGGGAGATATTGTATAAAATACTGTTCGATATGCGCAACGATGTGAATGATTTAAAAAAGTTAGTGGCTGAAATCAAACAGGAGGACAATCATGAAGATGGTAAATTATACGGCAAGACATACAATAAGATGGATGTGATCACAAAAAGTCCGGCACACCAACCTTATGAAGTGACAACCACCTCTAAGAATAGTATGGAGATTGAGGATACGGAGGAGATATATGACGAATCGCTGTCACTGTCGGAAAAAGAGGCCGAACTGATCAAAAAGGCCCTCGGAAAGCACGACGGACGTCGCCGCAACGCTGCGCAGGAACTGGGTATTTCGGAACGTACATTGTACCGTAAAATCAAAGAATACAATTTGGAATGAATAAAACAAGTAACACGACTCCCCGGTACTTTCCTGTGCTGATGGCCTTTTTAACCGTCCTGGCGGTTGTATATTCATGCGGGACAGTGACCTTTAACATGTCGGGAGCTTCGGTGGCGCCCGCCAAAACATGCCAGGTGAACTACGTCGAAAACCGTGCAGAGATTGTTAATCCGCGATTGAGTTCGCTGATCACGGATGCTCTGAAAGACAAAATACAGTCGAATACCAGCTTGAATCTGGTTAACAACAATGCAGACATAATCTTCGAAGGTGAAATTACGGGGTATAACGTACAACCGCAGGCGGTAACGGCACAAGGTACGGCAGCGAAAGACCGGTTGACGGTTACTGTAAAGGTGAAATTTACCAACGAGGTAAAACCCGAATATAATTTTGACAAATCGTTTTCGCGTTTTTACGAATATAATAGCAGCCAATCATTTACCTCCGTCGAAGGAACTGCTGTGGATGAGATCCTCAAGGAACTGATGGACGATATCTTTAACGCCGCCTTTTCTACATGGTAACAGATTGCATCAGGTCAAAAGAGTTTACGATATGATGTCTTCAGTTAAGAACTGATTGTTATCGGAGCGTTAAGTAAACTATTTTTCCGAAACGGCATAATCGCGCAGGGAATCGAATAATTTTTTCCGCGAATGGTTGATCCTGCTTTTGACTGTACCCAACCTGATTCCTAACATGTCGGCTATTTCTTTGTACATATAACCTTCTACATGCAGATTGAACGGGACTTTTAAATCACTCTCCAGCCGTTCGATCACTCCTTTGATTTCTTTCTCCCTGAATGCAGAATCAGGTTCCACATTAACGGTGTCTCTGTTCTGGCTTAGGAAAAACAGGTCTTTGGTGTTATCAAATGTTGTGCTTTGGCGCGAATTCTTACGATAATTATTAATGAAAACATTTTTCATGATCGTATAAATCCATGCTTTCAGATTGGTCGATTCTTCAAATTGTTCTTGATATGCAAGCGCCCTCAGGTACGTGTCCTGCAAAAGATCTTCCGCATCGTCCTTATCGGCTGTCAGTTTCCATGCGTAACGGATTAAGCATTCGTGAAGTTCTATCAGTTGGTTGTTGAATTCAGTTGTTGTCATCATAAAATCATTTTGAGTTACTGTTATGAAATTCATTCGTAAAAATGATCACTCTGATATGGTATTATTTTTCATTTGGAAATAAAGGATTTCTTCATTTGATGGCCTTACAAATTTTTATAAAGGTAATAACATTTATTTGTGTACGAAAAACTGCCATTCGTCAAAGATTTTATTCAGTTGATCAAAATACACGCTGACTAATAAACAAATTTGATTTGAATTTGTTCATATTATTTTTTGATTTGCGCTAACTAAAAAGTATAATTTTGTTAAAGTGCAGTATTACAGGCATTAAAATTGAAGAATAATTATTCTTTTTCACTACTGACCGACAAAAAATAAAGGGGTTACTCCGTAAAGTTTCCCCCCATGTTGTATTTTTGCTGTGCAAACAAAAAAATATCAACATGAGCAAAGATACGGAAAAACATTTAGTCGGCCAGCCGATTTTCAAGC
>JAVBSH010000114.1:0-7965 GCA_031547085.1 Bacteroidales bacterium | reverse complement strand
GGGTACAAAATCGGGTTCTTGAACATGCTTGATACCGATGGCGATGCAAAGATGCTCCCGCAAACCGTTAGCTTGGGAATAGGATTTAGGTTTTAATGCAATATTTTTTTTAATCAACAACATACCGTTTGGTATTTAATTCGCCGGGGATGTTGATAAACATCCCCGCATAAATCAGAAAATAAGAATCATTAGCCATTCTCATCAAAGTAGATTATCATGAAGAAGAGTATCATCATACCAGCCGTTATCTTCACACTTGCAGTAAGTCCGAAAACATACGGACAAACTTCGCTTACGCTACACGAATGTGTACAAATAGCTGTAGAACAAAATATTAATGTGGATAAAGCCCGGTTGGAAAAGGAAAAAAGCGCCTATAAGATCACCGAAACACGTTCGTCGTACCTGCCGCAAGTAAGCGGTTCGGGGTCGTTCCAGAACAATGTGAAACTGCCGGTAACCATGCTTCCGGGCGATTTCCTGGGGCAACCCGGTTCGTTTATCCCGTTAAAGATGGGGATACGTTATAACACATCAGTGGGTGTGGCTGTCAACCAGGTGCTGTACAACCAAACGGTGATTGCAGGAGTGAAACTGTCGAAAAAGGCCGACGACCTGAACGCTTTGAACATCGAAAAGACGCGTGAAAGTTTAGCGCAGGAAATCGCCCAGCTATATTTCCTGGCGCAAACCACTGCCCGGCAAAAAGAGTTGGTCAACGATAATATCGAACGACTCGAACGATTGGCCAATATCACCAAATTGGTGGTGGATAATGGCATGGGGAAACGTGTAGATTATGACCGCATCCAGGTGAACCTTGAGAACCTGCATACCGAATTGAGCAATACCGAAGCAATGCACCAGCAACAATTGAACATGATTAAGTACATGATTGAAATGCCGCTTGAAACGGAGATTGTACTTACCGATACCGTGTCGATGCCTTTACTGGCTTCAACCCCGGTGAATATGTCGGATTTTTCGGGTCGCACGGACATCCGCATGCTGGCTATGCAACAGGACATGGCGCAGATGAGCCTGAAGATGGAACAGAGTAAATACCTGCCGTCGCTGGCCGCTTTCGGACAGTGGAGCTATGCGGGGATGCGCAACAACTTTGGCGACTATTTCAAAAGTGGCCCCATGAGCAACTGGTACAGTTCGGCTGCTATTGGGCTGAGTCTCAATATCACAATCTTCAATGGTTTGGAAAAACGTTCGAAAGTTCGACAGGCCAAGATTGATTACCAACAATCGACTTTGGTGCTTGACAATACGCAGGAATATTACCGTGTGAATTACAAAAACGCCATGAACAACTATTTCAACAACAAGAGCAACGTGCAACGCCAGGCACAGAACATGGAGCTGGCCGAAAAGGTGTATCACGAAACAGCATTGAAATATCGCGAAGGAATGGCCACCATGAGCGACCTTTTACAGGACGAAACAGGTCTTAGCAGCGCACAGGCCGGTTACCTGAACGCCCTCTACCAATTTAAAGTAGCCGAACTGGAAATCATGCAGTTGAACGGCGAAATCGGCAACCTGATGACGAAAGATACACAAGCCACCGCACAAGTGAAGCAGGAAAAACCTGATTTGTTTTTAGCAGAGTCGTTCATGTATTAAAATCACCAACCAAAAAAATCCGCGCATATCCGTCACATCTGTGTTATCCGCGTTCCATCATCATCAAATTCAAAAAATCTAAAATCAATCATCCAATGAAAAAGTACATCATTATCGTAGCGCTCATCGCCGTTGGCGGGGCAATGTGTTGGAGGCTGCTGGCCAACAAAACTGAGATTGAAAGCCGTAAGGAAGTGAAGGTATCCGATGCAGGCATCGCTGTGGCTGTGGCACAAGCCGAACGCCGTACCGCTCAAAACGGTATGGAGTTGGTTGGAGCTACCGAAGCCAACCAGGAAGTAACTGTGGCATCGGAAGCTGCAGGAAAAATCACCGAATTGCATTTCAAGTTAGGCGACTATGTGAAAAAAGGCGCATTATTAGCCCGCGTGGACGATCGTTATAAGAAATTAGCCGTGGATAATGCACTTCTTGTTTTCGATAAGTATCGCGAAGACTACCAAAAGTACCAAACCTTACGTGAAGGCGACGCTATATCGGACTTGCAGTTGCGCGAAATCAAGATGGCTTACGAAAACGCATCCATACAGTTGGAACAGGCCACACGCCAATTGGAAGACACACGGATTGTAGCCCCATTCAGCGGATATATCACCTCACGGAGCATTGATCTGGGCGCTTATGTAAACGCAGCGACTGCTGTGGCCGGAATAGCCGATATTTCGCAACTGAAAGTAAAGTTGTCCGTTTCCGAATCGGAAGTATACGCTTTACAGAAAGGCCAGAAAGTAAACGTATCGACGGCTGTTTATCCCGGAGTAACTTTCAACGGCGTGGTGTCGCACATTAGCCCGAAAGGCGACAAGGCACACACTTATCCTATCGAGATTTCCATCGCCAATTCATCAAAACATCCGCTTAAAACGGGAACTTACGTAAAAGTATCCGTTAACATGGGCGAAAGTCATCCCACACTGATGATACCGCGCGATGCCATCGTAAGTAGTGTGAAGGAACCTTCGGTTTACGTGGTGAACAACGACCGCGCCCAATTGGTGAAAATCACTGCCGGCAACGACAATGGCAGCTATCTCGAAGTGTTGAATGGAATCAATGAAGGCGATAAGGTCGTCGTCAACGGACAAATCAACCTGATGGACGGAGCGAAAGTGTCTGTAATTAAGAATTGACAATGGACAATTGAAAATTGACAATTATAAAAGCAGTCATATTCAATAACTCGGTCAATAAATAAAATTAAAAAATAGTGTTAAATATAAATTGGCAACCGACAGTATCTCAACATTGTCAATTGTCAACTATCAATTATCAATTGTTATGTCTTCAATAGTCGAAACCTCCATCAAACGTCCGTTGCTTATCGTTGTGATATTCACGGCACTTACCTTAGGCGGCATTGTGTGTTACAACATGCTCAGCCTCAATCTTCTTCCTAAATTCGATTTACCGATGATCACCATTGCCACGGTATATCCCGGCGCAGGCGCATCGGAAGTCGAAACTTCCGTTACCAAGAAAGTGGAAGATGCGCTGTCTACGCTTGAAAACCTCAAGAAAATAACTTCCACTTCGCAGGAAGGTGCATCCATCGTTGTTATTGAACTGAACGAAGGCACTGACCCCAATCAGGCCGTGCAGGACGCTCAACGCAAGATCAACGCCATTAAATCCGACCTGCCTTCCGAAATCTTAGACCCAAGTATTGACAAGATTTCCATCGACGAGATGCCGATTATGGAAGTAGCTGTTGGCTCGACTTTGCCGTCAACTGAATTCTACAAATTGGTGGAAGACCGCATACAGCCGCAATTAGCTAAATTGCCTGGTGTGGGAGCTATCAATCTGGTGGGCGGTACCGAACGCGAAATTAAGGTGAACATTGATCCTGAAAAGCTGCGTGCTTACAACCTGTCGATTTTACAGGTGTTACAAGCTGTGCAGACAGCCAATATGGAAATACCCGCCGGTAATATCGAAAATGCCGAAGCCGTATATTCGGTGCGCTTGGCTGCCAAGTTTGCTTCGCTGGACGAGCTGCGCAATACGGTGATCATGACCACTGCCGACGGCGGTAAGGTGAAAATACTTGATGTAGCTGAAGTGGAAGATGGTATTGCCGAGCAGAAGCTTATCAATCGTATCGACGGGCGCGACGCCATCGGCTTGTCTATCCAGAAACAGACCGACGCCAATGCCGTGCGCGTAGCCGATCTCGCCAAGAAAGAGCTTGCCGCTATGGAAACGGAATACGCCGACTATAACCTCACGTTCGATATCGCGACTGACAGTTCTATTTTTACACGGGCTTCTGCCAATGCCGTTGTTGTCGATCTCGTACTGGCCATCATTATCGTAGCTTTTGTATGTTTTATCTTCCTGCATAACCTCCGTAGCGCCATGATCGTGATGATTGCCGTGCCGCTTTCCATCATTCCCGCATTCATTGTAATGTATGCACTTGGTTATTCGCTTAACATGATGTCATTGATGGCATTATCGCTCGTAGTCGGCATCCTGGTGGACGACTCCATCGTAGTGATCGAAAACATGTTCCGTCACATGGAAATGGGTAAATCGCGTCGCAAAGCCGCTCTCGACGGTTGTAAGCAGATCATGTTCACCTGTATGGCTATCACGCTGGTGATCGTGGTTGTGTTCCTCCCATTGGCCATTACCGGTGGACTGATTGGCAACATCCTCAAGGAATTTTCCCTGCCCATCATTGTCGCCACCATGTGTAGCCTCCTGGTTTCTTTTACATTGACACCTTTAATGATGTCGCGCTTTGGAAAACTTTCGGAAGAAAACCGCAAAACACTCTCCGGTCGTTTCTCGCACGCTGTGGAATCAGCTTTCGAGTCGTTGAAAAACTGGTACGGCCGCGTGTTGGCCGGTAGCTTCCGCTACAAAACGTTGATTTTGCTTGCCGCATTGGTATTGTTTATCGGCTCCGTAGCTCTTTTTCCAGCCGGATTGATCGGTATGGCTTTCACGCCGACCACCGACCAGGGTGAGTTTGTCGTGAAGATGGACATGAACCCGCAGATGACCACTTACCAGAATAACCAGATAACGATGCAGGCCGAGGCCATTCTCCGCGGCAAGTCCGAAGTGGAACGCATCTACACCAATGTTGGCTCCACTGGTTCGATGGTGGCCAGCACTGCCAAGAACAATGCTACCAGCATTTCCGTAAAGATGGTAGGCAAGAAACAACGTAATATCGGTGTAGACGAGTTTGCCGAACAGGTGAAGAACGAAATCATGACCATCCCCGGCGTACGTGCCCGTGTCAGCGTGGGCGGACTTGGCGGTGGAGGCAGCGAACCGATACAACTCATTGTGCAGGGTTCTGATTTCGAGAAAGTGGAAAGTGCTGCAGCCATGTTGCTCGATATTATCCGCCACACGCCCGGCGCCACCGATGCCAAGTATTCGACCGACGACCCGCGCCAGGAAGTGCAGGTAAAACTCGATCGCGAGAAAATGGCCGGACTGGGCCTTTCGGTAACCGATGTGGGATCAACCCTCCGTGTAGCCCTCAACGGCAACAACGACTCGAAATACCGCGAAGGCAACTTTGAGTACGACATCAATATCCGCGTGGATAATTTCGACCGTACGCAACCTTCGGATGTTGAAAAAATTACGTTCCTCAACAAACGTGGCGAACTGATTGAACTGAAACAGTTTGCCGACGTGAGTTATGGCCTCGGCCCTTCGGTACTTGAACGCACTGACCGTATCTCGTCCATCACCGTGAAAGCCAATGTGGTTGGCCGTCCTTCGGGAACGGTTGGACAGGAGGTTAAAGCTGCTTTTGCAGGGAAAGTGCCCGCAGGCGTCACCATCAAGGAAGGTGGTTCGATGGAACAGCAAGCCAGCGCCTTCGGTAGCCTTGCTTTCGCGTTCATAGCCGCTATCGTACTGATTTACCTGATCATGGTTGCCTTGTACGACTCGTTGTTAGACCCTGTGGTGGTACTTTTCTCCATCCCGTTGTCGATGATCGGCGCTTTCCTTGCACTGGCGCTTACGATGAACGACCTGAACATATTCAGCATCATTGGGTTAATCGTACTTATCGGGCTGGTAGCCAAGAATGCCATCATGCTCGTAGACTTCACCAACCATCTGCGCGACCAGGGCATGGATGTAATTTCCGCCTTGGTGGAAGCCGGCAAGGAACGGTTACGCCCCATCCTGATGACCACCTTCGCCATGATATTCGGTATGTTGCCGATTGCATTGGCTGCCGGTGACGGCGCCGAAATGAAGAACGGCATGGCATGGGTGATTATCGGCGGACTGACCAGTTCGATGATCCTGACGCTGGTGGTTGTACCCGTGGTGTATTACCTGTTCGATCGTGCTACAGCCCGTTTTCGCCGCCTGCGCCATAATCGTGCCGTGGAATTGGTGAAAGCTAAGTTGCTGAATGATACTGAAGATGCTGAAAGTATTCCTGTGATTTGATTTGTGAAACTCGTATCCTAATACAATGTCGGTTACTTAACCTGCTGGGTTTTTCAAACCCGGTAGGTTTTGTGAATATCAAGATCTACCGGGTCTTTGAGACCCAGCAGGTTGGTATGCGTCTTTAACACAATAACGAGTTTTTAAAAAATATTTCATAAAAATCTCAAACCACATACCGATTGGTATGCTTTTTGCAAATCTTATTTGCGATGAACGATCGTTCATTCTTGTTTAAAGAATTGAACTTTAAAAGTTGAAAGCAACATGAAGAAGGATAATTTGTTTGTTAGTTTTTTGATTTTAACTGAAATGTATTTCATGGAAAATGACCAAATCGATTTTTATGCCAACAAGTTGGGTAGGCATTACTTCCGAAGAGTTGCTCCAATTGATCGGCAAATCAGGCGACAAGAGTTTTGAAGACTGGTTGAAAGTTCATTACGAAACAGTGTTGCAGGAATTTATTTTGAACCTGTTATTAAATGAATATCAGTAAGCCACTATACTTCTTGGTATGTTTTTTGTAATCAAATCTATACAAATAAATGAATGTTCACTCATTAAAAAATAACAAATATGTTTCATTATAAAAATAATAAAGTCATGAGCGAAGATGAAAAATATGCCAAACTCCTTGCATTGAGCGTTATTTACGAAAAGGATGAGCATGTACGGCAGTCGTTTCTTGAACGGGTAATATGTCGCCCGGAAGATTTCCCTGAATTGCTTTATGAAATCCATCACGAAGAGTTTCGAGAATGGGTGAAGTCAGTGAAAGATATTATTTGCCGTCCGTTCCGAAAACGGTAATTTTCCCGCAGATGACGCAGATAATCGCAGAAGGCGTAAATGCAGATCAGCGTAAATCCGCGGGGTTTGCGGGAGATAAAGTTCGTCGTACAAATTCCGCATTTCGGCGGGAGAGCGCCTGCCTTTACAGATTAACTGTTCCCGGTATCGGAAGATAGGCGCACCTTTGTACAAAATCAATAAAAAGTAAAGAAAATGAGTGCAGAAGAAAGAGAAGTAAAATTGCTCACATTGAGTATGATATACGAAAAGGACGAGCCGGTAAGATGGCCGTTTCTTGAAAAGATTTCATGGCTGCCCGACGAATTAACCGAGTTGCTTCATGATATTTATTACCGCGATTTCCGCGAGTGGGTAGTGTCCGTAGCGCCTGTAATTTGCAGGAGTTGAGATGTGTAAGGTCGCAAGATGCGTAAGACATGGAAGATCGTAAGATAGAGATAGATTTGATATTGTGTTGATATTTCAAAAATATTGTATAATATGTGTGCGAACACATTTTCATTATAATAATGCGTGTTCGAACACGAAATAAACAAATTTAGATTGTTGAATTTGAGTGGCCTGGTTGGATTTCAAGTTATGCCAGGCCGGTGGATGGTTCATCCGGCGGAATCCACGTCTGCCGGATGTTTCCACCAAATACGAACATCAAAACAAACAGAAAAAGTAATGAACAAGGAAAATAATATTGTAATTTCATCAAAGAAAGGGCGTTTGGGAAACCCTGAAGAGCCCGGTACAAAGTTGATTATGTTCAATTTGGAAGGCGACCAGATCGTGGGCGTCCACGAAGAAGTTTCCACCGGAAAAGACCCCAATTGGTTGTTGAAATGGTTTTCCCTGAAAGGTATTAATCAGTTGTATGTGTCCACCATCAACCCGCTGTTGCAACAGGCATTAACCGGCTTGGGGATCATTGTCAAGCAGAAGGACGAAGTGGCTGATGATGAGTTTTATAATCGCTTCATTTTCGATTAATTGAATATTAAAGATGATTGTCAGCGGAATAATTATTTCGGGAAGCGCTTAACCTATTTTCAGATAGCTTGTTAT
>JAVBSH010000006.1:0-11071 GCA_031547085.1 Bacteroidales bacterium | reverse complement strand
ATTCAAAGAACGGATAATGTCATTTTATAAAGATATCGGGCAATATGCCGATGAGTTGAGGGAACGAATCAATTTTAATTTCCAAACCTTCGAGGAGGTGACAACTTAAAATCCGAAAACCACTTTCACTTTAGTATAATTCGTGACCAAAACAGGATGCTCTGTGTAAAAGTCGTCAAATAGCAAGGGCTTCGGTAATTATTATCTCTCTTTTTGATCATTAAAGTTGAAATTTGAACAACTTCTTAACAAAAGAATTCATAGTCTTGTTATAGTATTCATATCAAAAGATTGTTCAACATAAAGTTGAAATATTTTTTCAAATGTAATACCAACAATGAAACTAGAAAGAACATGGTGGAAAGAGGCTGTTGTGTATCAGGTTTATCCTCGCAGTTTTCAGGATAGCAACCACGACGGTATTGGTGATCTGAAAGGAATTACCATGCGGTTGGATTATTTATCGAGCCTCGGAATTGATGTTATATGGCTAAACCCTATTTTTAAATCGCCTAATGACGATAACGGATATGATATAAGCGATTACTATGAGATCATGGCCGAGTTCGGAACCATGGAGGATTTCGACACGCTGCTCAAGGAGATCCATGAGCGCAGGCTGAAACTGATCCTCGACCTGGTTGTGAACCACACAAGCGATGAGCACCCATGGTTTGCCGAAGCATCTAAATCGAGGGATAGTGAATATTACGGTTATTATTATTGGTGGCCTGCCGAGAAAGGAAAACCACCATACAGGAGGAGTTATTTCGATGAAGACAGTGATGCATGGAAATACAACCCTCCGACCGATTCATATTACTTGCACTATTTTTCGGTAAAACAGCCTGATCTTAACTGGGGGAACCCTACGGTACGGCAAAAGGTGTATGATATCATCAAATTTTGGTTCGATAAAGGAATTGATGGATTCCGCATGGACTCTATACCCTTGATCGGGAAAAATTCGTTATTCCCGAAATTCAATCTTACCAGAAATCCCGACATTTATGGACGTTATGCCCAAAATCCCGTATTACATAAGTATTTGCAGGAGATGTACCGCGAAGTACTCGGCAAATATGATGTTGTTAGCGTAGGAGAAGGATCAGCAGTGAGGATTAAGGATATTTCAAAGTTCGTCAACCCGAAGCGTCATGAATTGAACCTGTTATACCACTTCGGTCCGTCGGAAATTCGGAACCACACTACTGCTGACTCTCCCGATTCGGGGGTAAATTACAGTTTGATATCATTAAAGAAAATGTTTAGTGATAGCGATAAGGCTACCGGTAAAGGGTGGCCGTCCATCTATCTGGGGAATCATGACCAACCTCGCATGGTCACTCGTTTTGGTAGCGACCAACCTGAGTTTCATGCTCTATCATCTAAAATGCTGTGTACCTTTTTGCTGACCATGCGAGGCACTCCATTTTGGTTTGCAGGGGACGAAATAGGGATAAGCAATATTAAATTCGAGACGATTGAGGATTATAATGATATATCCACACGGAACGCTTACAAATATATCAATAAAGCAGGCGGCGACACGAAGGCATTCCTTGAGGAGCAGAAACAAATTGCCCGGGATAATGCCCGTACCCCCATGCAATGGGATCATACCGCGAATGCAGGATTTACATCAGGAAAGCCCTGGCTGAAAGTAAATCCGAATCATGAAACTTATAATGTGGCTGATGAGGAAAAGGATCCTGAATCGATACTTAACTATTTCAAAAAAACCATCCGGTTAAGAAAATCGAATGATGCTCTCATATATGGTAATTATCATTTATTGGATCCTGCAAACGAAAGGGTATATACGTATACACGCGAAACGAGCAATCAGAAATTCCTGGTTACCCTGAACTTTTCGCCTCAAACAGCAAAAACAAGTTGTGGTATCGACCTGCAAAATGCAAAGATCATCCTCAATAATTATCCTGTATCGGAACAGCCCGATTTAAAGGAGTTCGTCGTTTTGCGGCCTTTTGAAGCGATCGTATATCAATTGTGAGTTATGCCGTTTACTTAACGATCCCGACCTGCTGGATCTATCAGACCCGGTAGGTTTTACTGAAATTAATAGACCTACCGGGTCTGGTAGACCCAGCAGGTCACCGTACCTGTATCACTATTCCTTTACCCAAACGGCTAATTTTCCGCCATGTACGCGGAACAATGCCTTGCCTTGGTCGTCGACGACAATTTTTTCCGGTATGTTTCCTGTGATCTCATGCCAGGTTTCTCCTTTATGGTCCTCCCCCACCAGCATTTCTTTTTCCCCGTCGTCCCCGTTTGATATCAGGAGCGCCAAACCGGAACCGGGCTGGTCATGATCGCCCTTGCGGGTAAACCCGACCATATTGGGGTGATCGAAATAATCCACCTGTTCCCCGTAAGCGTATTTTCTCCTGGCATCGAGCAGTATATCCAAGATCAGTTTATGAGGCGATTCTTCACCGCCAACACCGTAGTAATCGCCGTAAAAAACACAGGGATAACCTTTCTCCATCAACAATATGAGTCCATAGGCCAATGGCTTGAACCAGAGATCGATCTGTGACTCAAGGGAACTGCCGTGTTGCGAATCGTGGTTATCGACAAAGGTTACTGCATTTTCCGGGAATTTAGTTACCAGAGTATTTTCCAGAAATTTTGTGAAATCAAATTCTTTCCCTTCATGGGATGCCTTGAACATATTATAGTGAAACGGAACATCGAATAAGTTGATTTGATAATCGACCATTTCAAGGTATTTTTGCAAGGAATCGAAATCACCCTTCCAATATTCGCCAACCGCATAAAAGTCCTTGTCCCGTCCAGTTCTTACCGCTTCGAGAAACTGTTTGACAAACAAATCATCCATATGTTTGATCGCATCCAGGCGCATACCCTGCAAGTCCAATTCTTTCGACACCCAAACACCCCAAGAATTCAATTCTTTGATGACGTCCGGATGGTTAAGGTCTATATCGTTACCCAGCAGAAAATCGTAATTTCCATTTTCCGTGTCAACTCCATCACTCCAATGCTTTCCTTCGCCTAAGATGCGATAAACTCCTGTTTTCCTGATCGTATCATCATATTCGGTGCCTGTGAAATGATACCAGTGCCATTTAAAAGCGGAATATTTATCTTTCCGTCCCGGAAAATCATATCCTGTCCACCCTTGTATTTCATGTTCGCCGCTTATAGCCTGGTTGCGTTGTTGGGGATCAACCTCTACAGCCATTATTTTTTCGGTATAATCGCCTCTTACTTTATGATTCATCACCGCATCCAGGTAAACCGAAATCTCGTATTTCCGCAGTTCTTCTATCGCTTTTTTCAATTCCTGCTTGGTGCCATACTTGGTTCTTACCGTACCTTTCTGGTTAAATTCGCCCAGATCGAACAGATCGTAAGTGGCATAACCTTCATCCTGTTGTTCATCCGCTTTATAGGCCGGTGGAATCCATACGGAAGTTATTCCTATGTCGTGCAAATGTGCGGCATCCGTTTTCAATTTCTTCCAAAGGTTCCCATCATTAGGGAGATTCCATTCGAAATATTGCATCATTACTCCATTCTTCATACGTACAATTTTGATGTTTTAAAATAACATAGCTCGCATTGTGACAAGCCTTTGTATCAATAGCCGGTTTCTGATTTATTTGTAATAATGGCTTTTTCCGTCTAACATTCAAAAAGAAAAAAAGTTCAAGTTAGTGACTGTTGCATTTGAAAATTGAAAAGCTGGGTTATTCCACATCCGGAAATTTTCCTCCCTGCTACCTTGCAGCAAACAGGAACCTGGCCGGGTTTGTATTTGCTACGCAGTAGCAAACAGGAATTTTATCCGGTTCTTAATTGCTATCGTGCAGCAATTGAGAATTTATCCCGGTTTACATTTGCTACCTTGCAGCAAACATAAATTTTGTCAGGTTCTTGTTTGCTACCTTGTAGCAAGCAAAGATCCAGTGCAGCTCGGGTTTGCTACCCAGTAGCTGATACGACTTTGGATTACGGATACTTCGTTTTAGATATATTCAAATTCTTGAAGATGGCGTTTTTCATATTTTTGACCATAGCCTA
This sequence comes from Bacteroidales bacterium, assembly GCA_031547085.1. GTDB lineage: Bacteria > Bacteroidota > Bacteroidia > Bacteroidales > UBA4181 > JAIRLS01. The sequence continues at coordinate 6,994 of JAVBSH010000006.1, read as the reverse complement.
TAAACCACACTGCACAACCCAGTCTCTCATGCAAAATCTAATAACTCTTGTATTACTCCACCAACATCTTCACCGTCTTTATGGATATACCCTGTTGCGTATATGCGGAAACCATGTATAATCCAGGATATAGGTTAATATCATAGAATGTCAATCGGCCATGAACATTACAGGGAACCGTAGAAACGGTACGACCGCTCATGTTCGTTATTTTGACCAGCACAGAGCCTTTTATTTCTGAAGGGAAGTCGATATGGAACGGTTCGCCTCTCCGTACCGGATTGGGATACAGGACCAGTGAATAAACCCCGTCAGGATCGGAGATACCAGTGGGCGTATCCGGTGCATTAGGAGTATCCTTGTCTATGGTATAACGCTTACTTGATCCGGCATACGGGTCAGGAGATACAGGCAAGGTACATGTCAGTTCCTTTTTTCCGGCAATGGAAGGCAAGGTGGTTGTTAACAGTATTTCCGGCCTGGTTTGCGTGGGATCGGTAATATGTACTTCAACCTGTGGGGTTCCCACATTTTTCAACATGAGGATACATCCGGCTCCGGCACGTACCGACATGGTATCGTTAGCAAAAGTAGCTTTTGTGTAAAACACCATGCCAAAAATGTTCAGCCGCTTGTGGTAAACAACCTGCAAGGTATCGGTATTGGCTAAGATCAGGATATCATCGAGCGGATATGCGTTCATCTCCCCGGTGGTATTCAGTCCGGGAGCAACGATGTAAGCATAACTGTCTTTTGATGGCTTGACACCATGGTCGAACCAGAGTTTAAAGACATCTTTGGCTACAGTGGCCGATGGCTGTGATGTATTAATGGATGCCCACGAACCGGTTTGTTGCTGGTTAGAAAGGGTTACCTTCCCTCCGGCCGGGAAAAAATATCCTATGCCATTGTGCAGCGCCCAATTGAGATTATTGTAAGTACGTTCACCTTGTTCCTGTGTAGTTACCGAACTACCGGCCGATACGGTCACCAGCCCACCAAGAAGGCATTGGTTGACAGTGGTGTTGATGTTGTATTCGCCGGTGGATTTGATACCGGCGCCAAGGCATACCACTTCGTTATCGAACATAAACCATGCTTTCTGGGCGATGGTATTGATGTTATAGGCAACATCGCGGTAAGCATAAGCGCTAATGCCATACACACCGTCGGAAACACCACCCGCAAAGGAAACGCTGCCACTGGTACCCCATTCGGCGGGACGTGGTATCGAGGTCATACCGGGCGCAGTGGTTCCGGGTATCCTGGTCCAATCCCATACAGGGAAAACATCAGTGTATTCGTTGCCTTCCATAGCTATGTCGGTAGCTCCATCCGAAAGAAAGTAGCCTTTGATGTTTTCGCCGTTACCGTTTTCGTTGCGCAAAGTACGCGAAGAAATCATACGGACATCGAAACTGAACCCGGAACGGGTATGCAACGTATAGTCGCTACGCCAATAGTGGGTGTTTACAGGGATGACACCATGATCAGCCTCTTGTGAACCGTTCAGTCGGTTGATTGCATCATCGTATTCAGCGGCGTGGATTGGGTCGATACTTTTCATATCGGCCAACGTCGCAGCAAAACCCGATTGCCTCAATGCTCCGGGACGGCTCAAACTTCGGCCGGAGACATTGTAGAGGAAGTTCTGGCCCCTGATCACCCGCAGGTAGGTGTCGCGGGTATACCGGCTCAGTAGTTCCAACTTATCTGCCGGCAGTGCATACGGAGTTCCCGCGGTGTAGAGCGCCATGCTGGCCGTCCCACCAATCACCACATTACCATATCCTCCAATATATAACTGTTTGCCGTGCTGCTGGTACGAAAAATCGTGTTGTAAACCTTCTCCAGTGGTTAGCACCAGTGGATAGTATACTTGCTGTACTCCAAATCCGACCACCGATGCATCGCCGGTAAGGCAACCACGGTATACCCAGTGTGTGGCAATATCCAACTTGTTGGCCCCCGTTCCTTGAGAACCGCTTTGGTCGGGACGTCCGCCTTCGCTGGCCATGCGGGCAAGGAGTTTGTTCTCCAGATCGGCTGGTATTTTTGTTACTCCTGCACGCATCAGGATCAACAGGATGCCTACCCGTTGCGGACTGGCAATTTGCTGCATGTACCAGTTGCTGCTGACAGGGTGGCGGTCGTACCAATAGTTGAGCGCCTGGACAATTTTTGCCTGCAACGCGGCGTTGCCATGATAACTGCCGGCAGGGTGCGTATATGCCAGCACCATATTTTTGAGCCTGTCTAAATGAGCGATAGGCGTCCAGTTCGTCTGCACCTGATCGGCATAGTTGATATCCGGCCACGAACCATTGGCGCCAAGGCTGGCCTGATATGTGGTCGCATTGGTCTCCAGGGAAGATATATCGGTTACTGCAGCGAATTGTTTGTCGCGGATACGCTGCATCATGGTTTCGTATACGTTTCCGGTTGTCCGGTATGCCGGCCAGCAGAATAACATCATCAACAGGCCGATTTTAACGATATATATTTTCATCATATTTTTATTTTATGTTGATAATTTTACCATGCATCGTATTCCGGATAATTCTTGCTTTCAACCTACATATCGGAATGGTCTTTTCATCATTTTGGTGAAAACAAAGGGCTTAACATTACGCTAAGCCCTTTCCTTTTTGAGAATTATCGAGGCGCTTCAAAGAATTTGATTTCACCTATACATATTGGAGAATTACCTGTTACGGCTTTATTTACTATTGTTTTTGAAACACTTAACCGTACATACCTGAATGGTGAGGCTGAAGTAAATACATCCGAATCAAACTGTTGGCCCAAATCAGTTATTGGCAACTCGGTGCTGACATACGTTCTGAGGGAAGTCCAGTTTACATTATCCGTACTGATGAGTACCTCCATCTCTGCCGGTTTAGAATTGGCTTGGTCTTTACTTGTCCAATACTGGAACCTGAATGCATTGATATTCTTACCCAAATCAAAGGTTAACCAGTGGGGCATTGGTGGTAACGGATAATCAACACCACCCACATTCATCGGATTTTTCCATTGCGATTGATAGTGACCACCAATCCCGGTGCCGCCACCATCAAACAATGCACTGTATCCCGCCGACGGTTGGTTATTCGACGAAACATTGGAAGCATTGAGTGCAATTTGTTTTTCAATGTTTACGGTTACATTTTGCGGCTGCATTCCTGCCGGAACAAAAGTAACCACTGCTTTGTCCAGGTTTTCGGAAGCAGTAACATTAACTGTAACTTGTCCCGATCCGTCTCCATTATCGGAAGAAAGGGTACACCATGTTTTACCGGATTCAACCGAAGCTGTCCATGCAACATTACTGGTAATGGTGATTGTTTTTTCACCTCCGGAGGCTACAAAATTAAGTACCGGCGAGGATAATTCAAACTTAGGGGCAAGAGCATCCTGTTCGATGGTCAGTGTTTGCGGTTCGATACCTTCGGCTGTAAAAGTAATGGTAGTATTACGCGGTTGCCCGACGCCTGTGGCACTGACTGTTACATTTACATCGGCAGAACTTTCGGCATGGTTGGGATTAATCGAACACCATGTTTCATCTCCACTTTTAACAGTAGCTATCCATGCCACATTACTGGTAATAGAAAGTGGATGTCTTTCGCCCTCACCCTTAAATTTAAGTTTATTGGTCGACAGTGTCAGCACCGGGCTATTTGCAACCTGGTTAATTTTTACGATTTTGGCCGTTACACCATCCACGCCTGGTTTGATGGTGATAGTGGCGTCACGGTTCTGCCCTACGGAAGCAAAGCCTACTGTCACCTTCACGGTTGCCGAACCATTTCCGTCTTCAACATCCACAGTACACCAGGGTTTGTTATCTTCCACTTTTACAGTCCAAACCATATTACTGGTAATAGAGAATGTTTGAGCCCCTCCGTCACCTTCAAATTCGAGGGATACCGGCGAAACTTCAAAAGTTGGCACCGGAGAAGTTTGTGTTACAGTCACCACCTGTGGGGCAAGGTCATTGGTAAGAAATGTAATATTGACTGTACGTGCGGGACCGGCCTCCGTGTAGGGTTCTACCGACACCATCAGTTTACCTTCGCTGTTCTTATTCCCTCCTGAAGGGGATATGGTACACCATTTTACACTATCCTCCACCCTGGCTTTCCATGGAACGTTTACACCAATCGTAAGCGGTTGGGATCCGCCCGAGTGGTCAAAACTGAATTCAGTGGCCGAAACCGACAACGAAGCATCTTCCTTGTCTTTGCATGCATTGGTGGTAAAAACCAGGATCAATGCCAGGCAAAAGCCACTTATGATATGATATATATGATTCGTATTTTTCATCGTTTTAACAATTTGCTGTTTTCATTCATTTTCAGGATCAATAACACCTAAAACGCCTTTGGTCAAACTAAACTCCGCCATACTGAAAAACTGGTCGTTGTTGTAGCATTTTGCAATACTCAACCGGATATACCGGGTCGGGTTGATGATCATAAAGAACTTCGATTCGTATGACGATTCTTTTTCGCTGGGCAATCCGGCGCCGACACTTTCAAAAAGCGTCCATTCCAGCCCGTCCCCGCTGGTCATCACATCAATCCGTTCCGCTTTCCCGTTGGTATTATCAATCCGGTTGGTATATTTGAACTTGAATGCTTGTACCTCTTCGTCTAAGAATATATCCAGCACATGCGGAAGGGGTTTCGCCGGGTTCCACTGCGAATGATAAATAGTGGATTTATCACCATCCAACAAATTGGCCACAGCACCCGAAGGTGTATTATTGGTAGTGATTTGTGACGCTTCCAGAAATATCGGTTCTTCGTCGGCAATATAATAAGTGATGGGCGCCCTTTCAGGCTCCTGCGAAACGGTATGCACAGCACCACCCGTAGCGGTTTCGCTCACCGGTTGTAATTGGAAGGTTACAGCTCCGTTCTTTTTCAGGAGGCCACCGATGGTGATGGTGTCATTATATTTGCTAACGGTTTTGTACATCATTTTTTGCTTTACCGGGTCATTATAGGTTACCTGCACAAATGCCAGGGCTGAATCTGCCGGTACCTGCCATTTAAGAACCACTTGTCCCGGAAGAGGATACGAAGTTATTGCGGAAATATCACCGGGCGTAACCTGGTTCGAATCATCATTACATCCCGTAGCCATGTACAATAACAAAACAGCCGGGAATAAAATCTTATATAATGTTTTCATACTATTTAATTGATCAAGTTTATCTATTGAAAATCAAAAGTCATTCAAGGTTTAATATCCAGGATTTTGTTTCAGCTTAGCGCTTTTATCCACTTCGCCGCTGGGGATAGGCAATAGGTAATGATCTGGCGAATAGAATATCCTGGCAAAATTAACTTCTGTAACCTTGAAGAAATTGGCATCATCCAAGCCACCAATATTCATCCCTTTCGCCTTTACGTTGAAGTACTTCCGGCCCAACAGCCAGCGCCGCACATCCCAGAAACGATGATTTTCCAGATATAGCTCGATGGTACGTTCCTGCCGGACAATCTGGCGCATCTTATTTTGGTCAAGCGCAATACCCGTATTGACCCACGACTCGTCCACACCCTTCAAGCCTGCACGGGTACGTACTTTGTCGATATGTACCTTTGCTTCGTCCAGGCGATTCAGTTCTACCAACGCTTCGGCATAGTTGAGGTACAATTCTGCCAAACGTATCACCGGCCAATAATAATCCACAATAGATCCGGAAGTGCCATTACGGGAAAATAAAGGAGGTACGCCCTTCTTATTCAGGTATCCTGTGGGTGAATAATTATTGGTACGACCCTTGGTCCCACAATTATCATTTTCCCGGAATTGAGTCAGCTCCTGGAATTTTCCGTTCCTGTTGACTTCGTAATAACTATTATGAAAAGCAATCCATGCATTAAATCGAGGTTCTCGGTTTTGATTCAAATTCAACGTATTACCATTTTCATTGGCTTGAGCGCTGTAATTATAACGCCCGGCATAATCAAAGGCCGGATCATCTTCAATAGGCAATCCGTTTTTGGTATAAAAGGATTCCAACATGGTAAGCGTCGGCGCTACCCCACACCACGAAGCGCCGGTCAGGAAAGGCGTTGATTTATTCTGCAAATCATAGGTTCCCTCTTTGCGGGTATCGCTCCAAATGATTTCTTTTCCGGCTTTGTCGGTAATGGTTAAGCGCAATGTCCGTTCTGTTGGATCATCAGGTAACGGCATGGCAGTAGTTACCGGTGTCCCGGTATATAATACATGTCCGGCGGCCTCGGCAGCCTGTATAGCCGCCAGATTGGCCTGCGCCGCACGTTCCCATTTACCAAGGTCAAAATGTGTATTGATCAGTTCCTTGCCTGCTTCATTCTTAAAGGCGGCATACGTTCCGCTCAGGTCGTCGGTTTCGGACACATCCGATTTTGCGCCATTGAACAAGGGCGAAGCGGCATACAGCATCATACGCGCCTTGATGGCCAAAGCAGCCGTACTGGTGGCGCGTCCATAAGCATTCCCTGTTTGCTCGGGTTTCAAGCCGGCGGCAATCGCTTCGTCGAATTTGGCGGCAATCCATTCCACACATTCGTCATAAGGCGCTCGTTCGGGATACTCACTCACAGGAACATTCAAATCCGGAAGTTCTTTAATCAGGAGTGTTGGTCCATAGCATTTCAACAGAAGGAAGTGATAATAGGCAATCAGGAAATGGGCTTCGGCGACGTATTGTTGTTTGTCGTTGGCCGGTAATCCCGGCACTTTATCAATATTGCCCAATAACATATAGCACTGCCTGATTCCCTGAAACAAAGTGTTCCAATAGGAAATGACCGGACTACTTGCCGTATAATTTCCCTTGGGGAAATTGGCAAAGGTTTCGTGTTCGAAGGCTGTTACAACTTCGTCGGCGGTGAAAAAGTCCAATGAATTCGCTCCAGCACGCGGATTAGGCAAATACCCGTAGCACGAATAAAGATACCGCTCGGCAGCAGCCTTGTCCTTAAAGGCA
>JAVBSH010000274.1:0-13446 GCA_031547085.1 Bacteroidales bacterium | reverse complement strand
GCTGGTAGGCAAGCGCCAACTGGTTTTGTTCGAAAGCTGTTTTTACAGGTTCAAGTCCCGGACTTTCGAGATTTACCTGTTGCAAAAATGTTTCCATCCGTTCAGGATAGGCAAGGCAAATATCTTCTACCGATTCAAGGTACTGCCAATGCTTCGGGTTTTGGCCCCTTGCCGGTAACACGGAAAGTATTAACAGACAAATATAAATTTGTGTGTGGGCGTATTTCATTTAAGTATGTATTTATTCATTTCCATATAGTGATGTTAAAAAAACAACCTATCAGACTCTCCTCCACTGACAGGGTCTATTGACCGCTGCCAGAGATTATTACGGGCCCTGTCAGCGGTTTTGACCCTGACAGTGGCGAAGTTTGATAACTTATTCTTTAAGGTTTACTTAGAAACTGTTTAAATTTCTAAGCAGTCCTTACAGGACGCTGATTTTGAGATATCTGATTTTTGTCCCGAGGCGTTGCCATCGGGCTGAATTAAACTGGGCTTTCAGCCCGATAACCGAAAAACAGCCTGAAAGGCTAACTTATTTCAGCCCGATGGGCAACGCCTCGGGTTTAGAGTGAACACCCCCATCGTCCTGAAAGGACAGCTTAATACCTTAATTTGGGATGAAGACATCCAGAAGAATGGGGATGTTATTTTGTTTTCACCCCTAAGTACAAACTTAGATTTATTTTTACTTGAAAATATTAAACATCAAAAAAGAACATTACCCTAAGCTAACCTGCTGAATATTGACTAGTTGGAAAACACAGTGTCTTTTTGGATAAAACTCCCAGTGTTTTAGGTCAAAACTCCGTATGTTTTAAGGCAAAACGTACTGCGTTTGTGGTCAAAACGCAGTACGTTTTTTTATGTGCACTTACTTCTTGCAAAGATTTAACAGGGTTATGTACTTTTTATTTTCCAACCTTATTCCACCGGATACCCGTACACTTCAAATTCGGCCAGTACGGCATACCTGTTATTAGGCGAAGCCGTTACATTCGAATTGAACATATATATCCTGATGTATTGCATTTCAGGAATATCTTCCAATGTGTACGTCTGCGGCACTTCTGCCAAAGGTTTGAAATTATAGTATTGCGAACCGTCAGCAGGCGGGTAATCCGTCCATGTGACTCCATCCATGCTTCCCTGTATCATAAAATTCTTAAATGTATTGGTAGGATTGGCGCTCCGCATGGTGAGTATGACATTTTCCACTGCAATAACCGTTTTCATGTCAAACGCTATCCAGTGGGGATATGCACGGTTCGGGTCCGAATGCCACTGGGTTGTCCGGATGCCGTCAAGGGTTTGTGCAGGTGAGTTACTGGCGTTTTGCTGCGAATCGCAGGTGCCTGTCCATCCGGCACGGCTCATTGGTTCCGGCGCCCGTCCGAGATGGTCAATAGTCAGCCAGTCGGTGGTATAATTGTCCAAACAGGTTGAATCAGGCACATAAACAGTACGCCACCTGATGCCCGAACCAACCTCGAAACTACTGCGTTCTGTCACCTGTTCGGTAGGTTTTATTACAAGTTGCACAGGGTTACCCGCTGCGTCTTTGTACTCCAGTTCGGTAGCAATGGCCCCATTGGTGATGTCGGCTGCGCCCCACCGTATGTAGAGCCGCCCGTCGTTATAATAACCGGCCCTTTCGATCCTGCGTCCGAGCAATCGCGAAAGGTACTGGTCTCCATAAACAATACAACTGACCTCTACCGGGACAGACTTGTTGCCTTCGGCATCGTAGGTATGGATAATGAATGAATACGGGGCTTCGGGCAACGGTTCAATCAGGCAAGAAACAGTGTCCACGCCGGAAGGGATATCAACTTCCACCGACTCGGTATAATTATTCCAGAAAATACGGGCTTTGACGACATTAGCGTCAGTACCCCGCAACCATGTTATTTTTGCTTTATTAAAACCGGAATAAGTCACCGGGTTGGTAGCTTTACCCGGATATGTCCTGCCATTGTTGGGTACAATGTATTCTTTGTAACTACTGTCCATATCCTTACAGGCCGTGCAGCAAACTATTGTTACTGCCACCAGCACCATGATTTTCAGTATGGTTTTCATATTTTATTTATTTTTATTATCAAAAATTCTTTCCTCCCTATTGATCACTGTTCTACTTTCCCATATAATTCTATCTCGGCGATAATGATCTGTCCAAGCAAGTTGCTGGCATAGCTTTCCATTGACCTGAAACGGATATATTTCACAGGTATCCATGGGTTATCCACAACGCCCGGAATGGCCTCAAGGTCAAAATTCAACCCTTTCGCTTCGGCTTCTTCACGGTCTGAGGGCTGAATCGGGTCGGGTGCATCTTTCGACCTGAATTTTCCCAGTAAGGTCCAATCCCCGCCAAACAGGTCGGCTCCTGGCGTGTCAACATTAGAGCCATAGAGTTCAAAGGCCCTGGGACTGCTTGCCGCGTAAGCCATGTTTTTACGGTGGTGTACCACAATACGGCTCAACGTAACCGTTTTTCCCAAACTGACGGTAAAGGTCATCGGGAAAGCCTGGTTGCGCAGTGTGGCAAAAACATTCGTATACGGATTAGCGATAATACCATCCCAAATGTTTTTCAAGCCGTATGCTGTTTCATTATTTTCAGCCGGGGCATCGGTATCGCCTGCCAGCGAGTATTTAGTCCATGTGCTTTTGGGAATTTCTTCTTCAAATCCCGGTTCTATTTCAGCAACGAGCGTATCGGACTTGTTGTTCCAGCGGTCGCGCAAGTAAAGGCCGAATTTCATATTATTTGTTTTCAACCCACGTTGTGCAAAGGCACCGGCAGCCTGGTTGGTGTAGAAAGTTTGCAACGGTCGCCACACGCCTCCAAGCGTGTCGACCATCAACACCACAGCAAGGTCACCCCTGGCGGCATTTTCATACGTAATTTTGATGCCTCCGAAGGTAGGCGACATCTGCAAGGTGGGAAATGTCAACTCAATGGGTGGCGAAAGCGGGTCGACGGAAGCAATTACCGGTTCCGATAATTTTTCGTTTCGTCCCACGCTGTATATTTTCACAGGATAGGAACCGGCGGCTGCAAAACCGTCGAGCACCAGCGAATCGACAAACAACGAGGCCTTTGCTTCCCTTTGCCGGCCGGGTGTAGTTTCATACACTGCTTTCACATACAACAGGTTTTTATCTGCCGGAAATTTGTACCTCAACACTGCTCCTCCCGGCAGGTTTTCAACCGAAACGGAGGCGACCTGCGCCGGAGCGGGTGCAGCATCGTCAATATGGTCGAGCCGGCCTTCATCTTTACAAGCCGGTAGTATCATCAATACCAACATCAGACTATATAATAACTTCTTCATGATATGCTTATTTTTAAATCTTAACTCAACATTCATTGTTCATCACTTTTAACTACCATCCAATATTTTGTACCAGGTTGGGATTAATGGTCAGGTCGCTGTTGCTGATAGGCCAGAAATAGTCTTTTACATTGAACCTCTGCCTGAATAAGACCTGTGGATTGTAGAAATAAGTGGGTGTGCTCTGCATCAGGTCCCACCCCATTACGGGGGTTTTATATTCATCTGTGGCAGTTTTCCATCGACGGATGTCCCAGAACCGTTTTCCTTCAAAGGCAAGTTCAATATTACGTTCCCGCTGGATAATCAGCCGCAAACCTTCGCGGGTGGTGTGTTTGCCCTTGTTATTCGAATAGCTGCCCCAGGATTCCTCTACAGTAGGTATCCCGGCACGTTCACGTACTTTGTTAAGGTATTCGATGGCGAGCGCCCTGTTGGTACTGTTGTCGGCCTCCTCGTTAAGCGCTTCGGCATAAAGCAGGAAAAGGTCGGACAGTCGCATGATTGGCCAGGGATAAGGATTGATGGTATAGCTTGTATTTGAATTCTGTTTGTTTTCGACATGTATCCATTTTTTGGGGATATAACCGGTTACAGGACCGTAGCCTGCCGAAAATACACCGCCGATTTGTCCCATACGGGGAGAATAATGTAATAATGCAGACGGGTCACGATCATCCACCTTACCCTGTCCGTACCAGATACCTTGGTCGAAAGCCACCCACGCATAAAAACGCGGCTCGCGGTTGAAATGCATATGTACGGTTTGTTCGCTCTGGACCATATACAGTTTGTTTGCCAATGTAATGGTTTGTAGTTCATATTTTTTCGACGCATCCCAGATATTGTCCTCCTCAATAGGAATACCACGGTCGGTATAAAACATTTCCGCCATTTTAATAGGAATACCAAACCATGCACGAACACCGGAATAATCGACGTAGGCAGGGTCGAGATAGGGTACGGTGCGTTGTTGCAAATCGTTGGTGAGGCTCTGCGTGTTTGCCCAGATGATTTCGCTTTTCGTGCCATCCCTGAATTCGTAAAAGGCATTACGCAACGACATCTCTGTCATGATGGTGTCCGTGAAATGGTACCGGGCATCACCCGGATAAACATATAGCTTCATACCCAGTGAATCTACACACATATCAACCGCTTCTTTGCAGGCTATAACAGCCCTACTCCATTTTTCCGGCTGATGGGTTTGGTTAAACAACGGTTCGTTATTGTCCTTGTTTTTCAAGGTAGCTTGGTCAGTGTTGCCATTGTAAAGCGGGCTGGCAGCCGTTACCAACACTAAGGCTTTTGCTGACATCGCGATGCTGCGCGTAATCCGTCCATATTCCCTTGTTGCGTTAGTTTCAGTGAACATCAGGTTGGGTATTGCTTCGTCTATCAATTGTATGATATAATCCACGCATACATCCACCGGTTCGCGCGGCACCCGTACCACTACCGCATCGGCGTCGATGGGGAAATTATCCCTGACAAGCGGAATCGGCCCATACATGCGGAACAGGCAAAAATGATAATAGGCTTTCAGGAATTTCACTTCGGCAATCCATTGTCTCCGTTCTTCGTTGGACATATCAGGTACGTTCCCGACATTTTCAAGGAAAATGTTGCAATCGCGTATGGCCCGGTAAAAGCCGTTCCATTTGTTGCTCAATGGCGAAGTGGCATTCTGCATACCCCTGGCAATATTGAATACATCGAAACTGAAAGGCGTTGTATTGGTCACCGTCCACATGTCATCGCCGCCGAGCATGGCCGGGTCCGCTGTATAACTTCCATCCCTCGGCATGTAGGAATAACAGGTATATAAATATTTTTCAGCCTGTTCGCGCATGGTAAAGGCATTTTCCAATCTGCTGACTCCTTCGGGAACAACGTCGAGCCAGTCGCCGCAGGCAATGAATAACATAACCGGCAAAATGGCCATGCTTAGTTTGATTGTTCTGAATATCTTTTTCATAATAAATGATTTTTTACCGATTTAATTGAATGACAGATTGAGACCTACGTTGAACACTCTTTGGATGGGATAACCCAATCCGTTGCCAGCCATTTCGACATCCCACAGCTTGAATCCGCTGAACAAAAGAAGGTTCGTGCCACTTACATAGAAACGCAGGTTGGAAATATGTAATTTTTCTTTCCAATGGCCTGGTATGGAATACCCCAGTTCTACCTGTTTGAGTCGCAGAAACGCACCACTACGCATGAACCAGGTACTTCCTTCGCTCCATTTCCATGTCTTTGCATTGTTATCGTAATATGCGCCAGGCACATTATTGCTGTTGATTTCATTGGTCAGACGTGGCCACAAGGCATAGATGTTCCGGTTCTCTTCCGACCAATAGTCGTCAGCATAGACCTTGAGCAATTGTGTGTCGTCATGAAACGGGGAAGTGGCGGCTGCATTAATCCAAAAAGATTCGTTGGCAGCACCTTGAAAGAAGGCGGAAAAATCGAAATTTTTATAACCCAAAGAAAAACCGAATCCATACACAATTTCCGGAACCGTCGGGTTACCGATAGGTACCCTGTCGGCATCATTGACAACTCCGTCATTGTTGACATCGGTATATTTCACATCGCCGCCGCCATAAAGTGAGGTGCCTACTTCCTGCCGAGGCGAGTTGGCAGCTTCGGCGTCATCTACAAACAACCGTTCTGCTATATACCCGTACGTTTGCTTCAACGAATGCCCAACCCTGTAACGATATTTTTCTGCATATTCAGGCTCTTCGTACACTTCGTACTTACTGGTGGCATAAGTGAAATTCGCCCGTGCTGAAGTCCAGAACTCGGGTGTCCAATTTTGCTGGTATTCAAGACTCAGGTCAATGCCTCGTCCCGATGCTTCGCCTATGTTGGCCTTCACGTCTGCCGACAACCCCATGGAAGAGGGCACCGAAGCCCGCGACATCAGGATATTACTCCGTTTTTCAGTGAAAAATTCGGCTATAAGGGTAACCCTGTTCCATAAGCCCAATTCCATGGCGTAATTTTGTTTGGTCGAAGTTTCCCATGTAATGTCTGAATTGGCATACCGCTGTACGGTTATGCCGGTACCGTATTCACTGAGTTGCCGTCCGAAACGTGCACTTTTGCTCGCATCATTCATGTTGACCTCCGACAGGTAGAAGAAACGGTCTGCCTTGTCGCCTATCTGGTCGTTACCGACAAGTCCATAAGAATAGCGCAGTTTCAAATTGGAAACTATTGGCTTAATGGGTGTCCAGAATGCCTCGTTCGATATGTTCCATGCCACACCGGCCGATGGGAAGAATCCAAAACGTTTCGATATGTGGAACCGTTCGGAACCATTGTAACCAAAATTAAATTCCCCGAAGTAGCGGTTGTCATACGAATAGGTAGCCCGTCCTGATAAACCGACATTCCTCGATGGCAATGATAACTGCAAGCTCCCCGCATTGGCGTCAAGCGTTTGCCGGGCCTGAAACACCAACAATGCGCTGACACTGTGTTTTTCGGTAAAAGTCCGGGCATAATTGGCCATTCCTTCAAAATAAAATGTAGAATTAATCTTGCGGTCACCCGAATTTTCAGTATACCCAAGGTATTCCGTACCTTCTTTCAATTGCATGAGGTCGTATTCACCAGTGAGATAATCGTAGCTACTCATGGTGTAATAATAAGGATTATAGAAACGGCTTACCGAAAATTGCGCTAAACGCGTTACATTCAACATTCCACGTGCCGACAAGCCTTCGGTGAGGAATCCGAGATCCTGCTTTACTTCCAGTTGTGCCAGCATTTGCGACCGCGACTGGTCTTTGTAACCTTTTATCATTTCCGCATAAGGATTGGTATACTCGCCTTGCCCGTCGTTGCCAAACATAATATGCTGCACATATTCTGTTTTAGGCGTTACCGGGTAATAGGCCGGAAAGCGTACGGGGTTGGAGTGCATGATCATCCGGTAAATATCAGTGCCACCATAAAGCGGACCGCTGTAGTCGTCGAATGTACCGCTCAACCTGACAATCATTTCGGTCGTTTTTGTGACATTGATGTTCACATTGGCACGCAGGGTATAGGTTTTGTTGTCGATATTATTGTTGAAATTCTGCCGTTTGTCCACATTCAGGATTCCATTATCTTTAGCAAATGAAGCTGCTACATAATAACGGGCAATTGCACCACCACCGCTGACATTCATATTGGCTCGTTGGTTCATTGTGTAGTTTTTCAACAGCATATCCATCCAGTCGTTGGACGGATAGCGCAACGGATCACGTCCCTCAATCGTATAGTCGATTTTTTCTTCCGAATAGGGTAATAATCCCAGTGGATTACGGGTTAGCACCGCTTCATTGTTCAACCTCATGTAGGTGATAGGATCGGCAAGCTTAACATTTTGGGTAGGCATCGAAAGTGAATTTTCCAACCTGACGGAAATCTTGGCCGCCCCTTCCTTACCCTGTTTGGTGGTTACCAGTATCACACCATTAGCGCCACGTGCACCATACAAAGCTGTTGCTGTAGCATCTTTCATGATGGAAAAACTGGCAATATCATCCGGTTGAAGACGGGCAAGGTCTGTGGTGGTTAGTTCAATACCATCAATAAGAATCAGCGGGTTGGTATTGGTTCCGAAAGTTGTAATACCACGCACAAAGAAGTCAGCATTGTCCTGTCCGGGCTCACCGCTCCTCTGGTATGCGATCACACCCGCCATATTGCCCGCCAACGCTGTGGTAAGGTTGCTCGAAGGTATCTTCAATTCTTCCGGATTAATGGTTGAGATTGACCCGATAACACTTTCTTTCTTCTGCGTACCGAACGCCACAATGGTTACTTCGCCTATTTCCGCTGTTGCTTCCGTTAATGTAATGGATATGATCCGCCGCTTACCCACTAATACGTCCTGCATTTGGTAACCAATGAAACGGAATTGCAAAACCGATGTGTCGCTTGGCACGGTAACCGTATATTCGCCGTTAATATCCGTTGTGGTTCCCTGGGTTGTTCCCCTTATGATTACATTAACGCCGGGCATCAACTCGCCACGGTTATCAGAAACCGTACCGGTAACTCTAATGCCTTGCTGGGATTTTCCCAAGGTCGAGTTAACCGTGTCTTTGTCTTTAACTTTCAAGATAATATCTGTCTCTCTGATAGAATATTCTATCCCGGTACCTTTAAGCACTTGGTCAAGTATGTCACGAATATTCTTGTTACGGACATTAATATCTACCTTCATTGCTTTGTTAATCAGGTCGTTATTGTAGAAAAATGAAAAGCCTGTCTGCGACTCAAGCTGAGTCAACAGCTTTCCTAATTCGATACCACGTTCGTTGATGGTTAGTTTGGTGTCTTGCCCATAACTACCTGCAGAAACGTGTAATAAACTAATGATAAATAAGAAAACAGATATTTTCATTATTAATAATACCTTTTTGTAGAAGACAATTTTCTTCTCTTTAGAAATTTTCATATATTTGACTGTTTTTAATTTTAACCTCCTTCCATGGTCGAAAACATTGGTTAAAGGTGAATTAGTGTTAATTGAAAACGATCTGTGAGCTGGCAGAGGGTCGAATACCTGCCGGCTCTTTTGTTCTGGTGTGTGTAATGGGTTATGTTTTCATTTATCTGAAATTTAAGGGTTATAAATCGGAATCATTTCTCGCTGATGTATATGCCGGTTGGAGTTATTTGGCAACTCACAGACTGGCTTGTTTGGATCATTTCGAGAACATCTTCAATACGATGTTTGGGAGACACGCGACCAGTAAAACGCCGATCCTTCAACTTTGGAGTAATATGTATGTCCATCCGGAACCGCCATGAGAGCTGCCTGACAATCTTTTCCAACGGCTCGTCCGTAAACCTGTAGTTGCCATCTTTCCATGTCAAATAATAGTCGACATCAACATCAGCGACCTGCACCTGGCCATCGTGTTTGTTAACATCAGCCTGTTGGCCGGGCGCCAGTGAAACATGCGCCACAACAACTCCTTTTTCATTCTTTGTATCAACAATGACTCCTCCTGAAACTAAGATGATAGAAACATCTTTTTCCGAAGCAGAATTTACAACAAATTCCGTCCCTGTAACCGATACTTCTATATTTCCAGATTTCACAATAAATGGATGAGCAGCATTTTTCTTTATTTCGAAATATGCAATACCATCCAATGACACCCGTCGGACATTCTGGTTAAACTGTTTGGGGCTTGATAAGCAGGATCCCGCATTTATCCATACAACGGAACCATCGGGAAGAATCTGTTTTTGTACGCCATCTTGGTTACAAGTTACGTTTTGTGCTATTTGGGATGTCGTCGTTCCCTGATGTACAATGTACCATACGCCGATGGTCATGATACCGATCAATATAGCTGCAGCATACCGTAGCCAAGGAGCGATTCGATATACCCTTTTACCTGAAGCCGGTACGGTTTTTTTGGAAGAATCTACAAGTGCCTCCTTCCAAGTCTCAATATCAAGCTTCTGGCAAAGTTTTTCCCAACTTTGGATAACCGCCTCATTTGACATCAATTTCTCCGAATCCCATATCTCCAGGAACCGGCAGAACATTTCCTTGTTTTGTTCACTGGCGCACAACCAATCATTCAGGGCTTGTTCTTCCTCTTTACTGATGGTATTTTGCAAAAACCTGGTAATAATATGTTCGGGTATTGACGACACTTTTTTCCTTTTGGGTAATGTCTTCAATAGACAATCGAACGTAAAAATTTACTTAAAAGAAAATGAAGTTTTTTATAATTTTTTGCTGCTTTTTCTGTAACCGGGCACGTAAAGTTTTCAAAGCCAAGTATAATTGATGTTCTACCGTACGGATGGACAGGTTTAAAAGTCCGGCAATTTCAGCACTCTTTTTCTCTTCGAAATATGCCATTTTGAATATATTCCTGCATTTATCCGGCAACTGTTCTATCTGGTCATATATCTGTTGTAACTGTTCTTTTTCCATCATCGATTTCTCGATCGGAGCCGAATGATCCTTTTCGAGTTCCCGGGCTTCAGATGTTACCTGTTGCATATAAACACTCTTGATTTGCTCCTGTTTCAGATAATTCAAGCATCTATTCCGCACAGCAGTCAGTAAATATGAAATACCTGATATCTCATTGACCTTATCCTTTTTCCATATTTCCAAGAAAACATCTTGTACAATATCTTCGGCAATTTCCAAAGGCACATATCGTCCGGCAAACCGTACCAAAAGGGATATATTGGCCTCATACATGCGCCTGAAATTGTACAAGCTCTTTTTTCCCGGATGATACATGTAACCTGATTAAAATGATTTTTTGTTACCTGGTTCGAAATGACAAAACTACAAAAAACAAATTTAATCCAATACTCCTCAAAGATTCTGAAAATGTTTTAGAATGTGTATTGAATGAGCCATTGTAAATCCTGTTAAAAACAGTTTCAGGTCATTTTGCCATGGTTGTTTTAAGTTTACACAAAAAATACTGAAAACGCTACAATCAGTTTGCGGAGTTCCCTGATGGTAAGCGACAGTTGGTTTTCGACCGTTTTTTTGGAAATGCCCAACTGCATGGCGATTTCGTCATTTGTTAAGCCATCATTCCGGCTCATCCGGTAGATTTTTTGTTGCTGTCCGGGCATCTGTGATACGGACATCTCTATTAACAATTCTATCTCCCTGGCATACATAATGTCTTCGGGGCTGATGTCCATGTCCGTATGTATATGGTTGACCAGATACTTGTCACAAACTGTTTTGTGTTTCAAGAAGTTGAATGCTGCATTGCGTGCAAGCGTATACATATAAGATTGAAACGATTTTTGCGGATCAATATCCCGGTGGTTGGTCCATAATCTTGCAAAAATATCTTGCGTCAGGTCTTCGGCATCGTTATCCGACTTGATCAAGGTCCGGATGAACGTCTTTATCTTGCCGTAATATGCCATAAAAACAGACTCAAACGCCTTCTGCTCGCCTTTTTGGAGGCGGTCGAGCATTTCTTTTTTGATCCGGTCATCCATTCATTGTTATTTTCCGTGGACAAATGTATGGCATTTTTGGTTAATTCTTTTTTTGAGGTGCTATTTTTTATTTTTTCTCTCTTGTTCTTTTTGGGGCATAAACAATGACTAAGGAAAGCAGATAACGGCAGGCAGGTGGAAATCAGTTGATAAACAGAGAATTATGCTTCATTTTTTACCATTTCATCTCTTGTGAAAAAGCATAAAAAAGCATAGTTAGGCAACGGTTCCGTTTCCAAGTCATTACCTGTTACATTTTGTAAATGGTTCTTTTGCAGTGTTTTGCACTACATTTCATAACCTCAATTAACTCTATAGTCATTAATTTTGTAATTTAAAAAATAGAGTTATGCGAAGTACTTTCAACTTTAATTTCAATATACTGAAAAACAAACAATTGAGAAAAGAAAAAGAGCAATGGGTAACGATATAGAAACGAGCGAAATTCTTCGGTCTGCTTTGATTTACATCGCTTCAAATAACTCTGCTGCAAAGATAATAACTATCTTTGTAAAATGGAAAAAATACCCATACATAAAATATCGGAGCAATTTACTGGAGAAACAGCTAAGCTGAAGTATAGTTTAACACTCGCATTTTTAAGTTTGTAAAATTACTTCCCTTGCGAGTTATTTGAATAACGTAAACCTTAGACAGACAGCGTTATAGTTAGCCAATCAATGCCACTAAATTTCCGTGTTTTGCTCCGTCAAAAACGGGTAACGGGATAGAGACGGAAAGTCTGCGTTTCTTTGCATTTTTCGGCAATTTCAGCATCGGACTACTAATGCCAACGAAAGACATAGTTTGCTGATAACTATTCGATTACCTTGCTTTTTCTTACCTTGCTTTTTGTGTCTCAGTTTGCGAAGCACATTCAAAATCGCGTTCTATGTGAACGCAGCCAAGGAGAAAGACGGGCAAGTGCCCGTGATGGGGAGGATCACCATCAACGGAAGTATTGCACAATTCAGTTGCAAGCAGAGTATCAACCTCACATTATGGGATGCAAAATCCAACCGGGCAACGGGTAAAAGTGATCAGGCTGTCAGGGTCAACCGGGCACTGGATAACATCCGGGCACAGATTACCAAACATTACCAGTACATGTCGGACAGGGAAGGTTATGTTAGTGCGGAAAAAGTCAAAAATGCCTATCTCGGGATTGGCACGGCATGCGACACTTTAGTGGCTGCAATGGACAAACACAATGCAGAATACAAAAAACGTGTTGGAAAGGACAGGGTTGAGGCAACCTACATCAAGTATACTTTGGTACGCAGGCATCTGGCGGATTTCATCAAAAGCCATTACCGGAGAACTGACATGATGCTTAGGGAGATTGATGAATCGTTCATCGACAATTTTACCATATATCTGCGTTCCTACAGGAACTTAGCCCCGTCTACCGTATGGGTGTACTGTATTCCTTTAAAAATGATTGTTACCAAGGCGCATAATAGTGGCAATATATCAACCAATCCTTTTGCCTATTACCACATCAGGTCGGAGGTCGGCGAACGGGGATACCTCTCGGAATCAGAACTGGAGTGTTTGATGAAACACCGCTTTACCAATCCTTACTTGGCAGTGGTAAGGGATATTTTTGTTTTCGCCTGTTTCACGGGATTATCCTACATCGACATCAAGAAACTCACCGCCCGGGAAATCGAAACCACTACGGATGGCGCCAAGTGGATTGTAAGCCGCCGACAGAAAACCAAAACACCATTCAGGGTGAAGTTATTGGATGTTCCGCTTCAGTTAATCGAATATTACAGTAACTTGCCGCAAGAAGAAGGACGCCTGTTCAGAACCCCGATAAACCGTACCTGTAATCTCCGGCTCAAGGCGATTGCAAAAGAATGCGGTATTGGTAAAAACCTTCACTTCCACATGTCAAGACATGGTAATTATCCTCTCCGATTAAAAACGAGCAAGTTATACATAATTCGGAGCATCCCCACCCATATTTCGGGGTAAAATTTCCATAAAAATAAGCGTAAAAACTCTGTCAATTCGGCAGAAATCCACCCAAAAAAGGGGTAAAAAGGCTATTTTTTGGTCGGCGGCAGGTCTGATT
>JAVBSH010000068.1:0-15637 GCA_031547085.1 Bacteroidales bacterium | reverse complement strand
AATCAGACCTGCCGCCGACCAAAAAATAGCCTTTTTACCCCTTTTTTGGGTGGATTTCTGCCGAATTGACAGAGTTTTTACGCTTATTTTTATGGAAATTTTACCCCGAAATATGGGTGGGGATGCTCCGAATTATGTATTATAATATGCTTCGACTTTGTTGCAACGCGGATTGATATATAACTTTCCAAGCATCAATTAAGAATTTTTAAGCCACTTTATAGGAATCGGGCATACCCAAATCGGTATACTTATTTAAGATGCTGCATTTGAGCAAAGCCTCGGCAAGTTGGTTTTCCGTTTTCCGGGCGCTTAACTCCTGCCCAAAAATGGTTTTATATCGAAACATCACCACCTCATTCAAACTTCGCTTGTGATACCCCTGTTCCACCTTCCAAGCCTTTCGTCCGTTTTGATGAATATCCGCTACCGCTTGATTTCGCTGGTGGATATATTCTTCAAGAGGCTTCTTTTTTGTTCCTTTACGAACAACTGCATCCTTGGGAGGGGGTATGATTTGATGTACCTTTGCCCCTAAAGTCTTTCGAAAATCAAGGTCATCATAAGCGCCATCTCCGCGAAAACTCTTGATACGCTTGGTGGCTCCTTTTAGCATTGTTTTAGCCGTGGCCGCATCATCTTTGTCATTACCCGTTAATTCGGCCGCAACGATTTCTTGTGTGTTCACATCAATGCCTATATGGAGTTTACGCCATGTACGACGTTTGGACCATCCGTGCTTGCGCACTTTCCACTCACCCTCTCCGTATACTTTCAATCATGTGGAATCAATGGCGATGTCAAGGTTTTCTCCCCGTGTCAGGCGTTGGGATACCGAGCCGGGTATCAGACTTTGACCACGGGATAAGGTACTGTAATCCGGTACCGCATAATGTCCCTTACCCATGAAAAACAACAGGCTTTCCACAAAGCCTGTCGCTTGGCGTAGACACAAATGATAAGATAGTTTCAGCAACAGGCAGCACCGTATGACACTATCGGGATAAAGGCATTCGCCTACCGACTTCTTGGTGATATCTATAAATGACCAATCTTTCATAACACTATCTTCAATCCATAGGGTAATACGCCCACGGTGGCATAAACTCTTGTTATACGCTTTCCAATTTCTGACTTTATACTTATCTTTATTTGCGGTTATTGATGTATGGTCCATGGTGACTTTTGCTTTTAGGTTTGCGCTGCAAAGCTACATCAATAACCTTTTTAGCTAAAATCACGGTGCAACAAAGTCAAAATGAATTATAATTTATATAATGCCTACTATATCCATCTTCCGCAAACCACCCTAAATGTTGGATAGTGTAATACCTCTCAGCGCATCCGAAATCCCCCTCTTCCAACCCTTCCGCGTTCTTGCTTTTATCTTTCGCAGAAAGGCTTTTATTTTCGACCACATCAGTACTGCATTATATGTATATTTAAAATTAAATCATCATGCAAAATATCAAACAGTACATCGAAATAAATCGGCAACGGTTCTTGGATGAATTATTTGGACTGATCCGTATTCCTTCCATCAGTTCGGAAGAAAAGCATAAGCCCGACATGGTCAGGGCGGCGGAATGCTGGACTGGTACCGACAAGGCTGAAATGATGCCTACCATCGTTAATCCCGTAGTGTATGGCGAGAAAATAGTTGCTCCCAACCTGCCCACAGTACTGGTATACGGGCATTACGATATGATGCCCGTCGATCCGGTCGAGTTGTGGAATAGCCAGCCTTTTGAACCCGAAATACGTGACGGGAAGATCTATGCGCGTGGCGCCGACGATGACAAGGGACAACGTTTTATTCATGCCAAGGCTTTTGAATATTTGGTGCAAAACAATGCATTGTCCTGCAATGTAAAGTTCATGATCGAGGGCGAAGAGGAAGTCGGATCGGCGGCGTTGGCGGCTTGGTATGCAGATAATAAAGAACTGTTGAAAGCTGATGTGATCCTGGTGTCGGATACGATGATGATTGGGCCGGATACGCCTTCGATTATCTGCGGACTGTGTGGTATTGCTTATCTCGAAGTGGAAGTCACAGGCGCCAACCGTGACCTGCATTCTGGGATTTTCGGCGGTGCGGTAGCCAACCCTATTAACATCCTGACGCAAATGATTGCTTCATTGCACGATGAGAATGGTCGGGTCGCTGTCAAAGGATTTTATGACGATGTGACCGTACTGGGCGATACCGACCGCACCGAACTTAACAAGGCACCGTTCGATCTCGAAAAATACAAACAATCGCTTGGTATTGGAGATGTATGCGGCGAAGAAGGTTATACCACCCTCGAACGCGCAGGCATCAGGTCAACCCTCGATGTATGTGGCATCTGGGGTGGTTACACCGGTGAGGGAATGAAGACAGTCATCCTGTCAAAGGCTCATGCAAAAATATCCATGCGACTGGTTTCCAATCAGGATCATGAAAAGATTGCCCGTTTGTTTACGGGACATTTTCTCGCCATAGCACCCAAATGGTGGGAGTATTCCGGTAATTGCCACTTTTGAAAAAGTATTGGGCATCAAATCTATTTTAATGGGTTTTGGTTTGGATAGCGATGCCATCCATTCGCCCAACGAAAATTTCCCCCTGGCCAACCTTTTCAATGAAATCGAAAGCGTGGTTTATTTCTACGGAAATTTTGCCGGAATGATGAAGAAGCAGGCTATGTAACCTGGCGGACATCAGACATGATGATCATTTTTTGCAAAAAGGCGGATTGGTTCTTATATTTGTGCAAAATTTCAGAGAATCAATTGGGCCTTTTTTATTCATATCGTTGGTGTTTGCTTGTTTCCGTCATCATGCTCCTGCCATTGTTTGATGTGATTGCACAATCGCGTCAAAGCTTGGAAGAACAGAGAAAGCAGGCATTAAATAAAATAGAGGAAACAAACCGTTACCTGAAGGAAACCCAACAAACCCAGAAAGAATCACTGGAGAAGCTCAACCTGTTGAATGCACAGGTAATCCAATTTAACCGGCTGATCAATGGTATTAATGCTGAAATTGCATACACCGACAGGCAAATAGGTGAGACATCGGCCAAAATCGGGCAGATGAGCCGCGAAATAGAAAAATTGAAAGCCGAATATGCACAGTTGATTTCCCACGCCTATAAAAACAGGGGAAAGTACAACAAATTGGTATACGTGCTTTCGGCAAAGGATTTCAACGAAGCTTATCGGCGAATGAAATATTTCCAGCAATACAGCGAGTACCGGAAAAGGCAAGTGACTGAAATTACTGAAAAACAAACTGAATTGCATACCGTGATTGAGCATTTGGCCGAGCGGAAAGCTGAAAAGGAAAAGCTGTTAGAAGAGCAACGCAAAGAAAGCAAACGGTTAGAAGTTGTTAAAACCGAGCAAAATAAAGAAGTGAACAATATGAAATCGCAGGAACGTCAACTGCGGAAACAATTGGCTGATCAACAACAAAAAGCACAAAAGCTCCAAAACGAGATAAAGAAACTGATTGATGCCGAAGTCAAAAAACGCAAAGGGACATCAACCAACCTTTACGATAAACTGACTCCCGAAGAACGTTTGGTGTCCAACAACTTCAAAGATAATAAGGGCCGATTGCCCTGGCCGGTTGAAAAAGGTATCATCACCGGTTATTTTGGTGTCAATCCGCATCCCTATTTTAGAGATGAAACGGTGACCAACGATGGAATTGTCATTACAACAGAAGGTGGTGCGAGCGTCAGGGCTGTTTTCGATGGCGAAGTTACATGGGTTAGCGGTATCCTGGGCGAAAACATGCAGGTTTTTGTACGACACGGAAGTTATATCACTGTATATCAAGATTTAGTGAGTATATCAGTGAAGCAGGGAGATAAGATTAAGTTCAAGGAAACCATTGGAAAAGTATACACTGAAAAAGGCGCTAAAACAGCTGTTTTTCATTTTGGAATATGGGAAGGAACAAACAAACTTAATCCGGAATTGTGGCTGGTCAAAAAATAAAGCTCACTATTCCCGTTTTTCCTGCATGAACATAATTTTTATCTGCCTCACCGTATAATTCAACTCTGTTTGTATGCAACACTCTCAAGGTGATAAGAATCGAAAAAAAAAGTATTTTTTTCGGAAAAAATGAAACCTTATAGCCGCAAAATAAGTATATATAATATAAAATACTTTTGTCAATGGAGCAAAAATTGAAAATAGCGTCAAAAACAGATAGTCTGCATTTAGTCGAAAAATTTGTAGATGAGTTCTCGTCAGTCTGTAACATTGATCACGATGTGTATGGTAATCTTCTGATTGCCACGATCGAGGCGGCCAATAATGCGATCACGCACGGCAATAAACTCGATGCAGGCAAGCAGGTTGAGCTTGTTTTTACGTTGGAAGATGATAAAATCACTTTGTCTGTAAAAGATGAAGGAAAGGGATTCGATTATATGAATATTCCCGACCCCACTTCACCCGAAAATCTCGAAAACATGAGTGGCCGTGGTGTATTCCTGATGTCAAAACTTTCCGATAAGATCGAATTTGGAGACAACGGAAGTTTTGTCAAGATGACGTTTTATCTCTTAAAAAGTTAAAATTGGCTGTACGTTTTTTTTCCGACGGGATCTCCTTTCAGTTGGAAGGAAAACGTAAAATAACACAGTGGCTAAAACAAGTCGCGGACGAGGAAGGAAAGAAAATCGGGAATTTGTATTACATTTTCGTGGGAGACGAAAAAATCCTTGAGATTAACCGGCAATTCCTGCAACACGATTATTATACCGATATAATAACATTCGATGATTCTGCCGGCGATACCCTTTCCGGCGAAATGTATATCAGCATTGACACCGTCCGGTCAAACTCAGAAGACTATCAATCAGATTTCAGAAACGAACTTTTCCGGGTAATAGTTCACGGGGTGCTTCACCTGTGCGGATACAAAGACAAAACCGCGAATGAACAGAAACAAATGCGGGCTGCCGAAGCGAAATGCCTGGCTTTTTGGAATTAATTTATTGCCTTGCCGAAAGGCGCCAAGGCAAATCCGGCTAACTTGAAATGTTGTCGTCCGAAGGGGATGCCTATAATGGTGATACACAGAATAATACCCCAAAACAAATGTGACAGGCATATCCAGATTCCGCCAATAAAAATCCATATCACATTCATCAATGTATTCAGGCATCCGCCGGCTTGCGGGTGCGATGTAACCGTATGTCCAAACGGCCATAATGCGAGGATGGCCAGGTGAAAACATTTGATTCCCCAAGGAATACCAATAATGGTGATACAGAAAATGAGCCCTGATAGGATGTATTGCAAAAAAATACAGAAACCGCCGAATATTAACCAGATAATGTTACCAATGATGGACATAAGTTGATAAGTTTTTTTATTTTTATCTTTTCATCAAAAATGAAGCCAATATTTATAACATTGCCGTAACCTTTTCCCCACCACTCCCGTATACTATAAAAATAGTAATAACAATACAAGAAATTTAATGATATGAAAAAAATCAGGTTGTGGATGATTTTCTTTACAGTTATTGCCTGTATAGCCTTAATGTTGGTATAACAAGTGTCGTTTATGTTAAAAGCGCTCGTTGCAAATTGACACATAAGACAAAACCTTACATTATATACGTGCAAAATTAAAAAATCATGTAAATTTGCACCATTTTTATACACCCTTATATCATTATGAGTTGGATTGAAGCCCTGATTTTGGGCATTGTGCAAGGTTTAACCGAGTTTTTGCCGGTAAGTAGCAGTGGGCATTTAATTATCGGGAAAGAGTTATTGGGCGTGCAAGTGAATCCAGATGCACAAACTACTTTTGAAGTATTGGTGCATTGCGCCACAGTATTAAGTACGATTTTCGTTTTCAGGGATGAGATATGGAAGTTGCTTCAAGGATTGTTCAAATTCCGGATGAACGAAGAAACACAATACATCATCAAGATTTGTATTTCGATGATTCCTGTATTAGTTGTCGGGCTCCTTTTCAAAGACCAGGTTGAAGCAATTTTTGGCGAAGGTGTGGTTTTAGTGGGATTCATGTTGCTTGTAACTGCCATCCTATTAACACTTACTCATTTTGTGAAATTCAAGCAACGGAAGGAAATATCCTACATGGACGCGTTCATTATCGGTGTAAGTCAGGCAATTGCTGTACTTCCGGGACTATCGCGTTCAGGTACCACCATATCCACAGGCTTGTTGCTCGGAAACAGAAAAGAAGACGTTGCCCGCTTCTCATTCCTGATGGTTTTAGTGCCTATACTGGGCGAATCTTTCCTGTGTATCATCGGGGGCGATTTTTCGCCGAAGGTTTCGGGAATCCCGATGTCAGCAATGATTGCAGGCTTTCTGGCAGCATTCTTTTCAGGTTTGTTTGCGTGTAAAATAATGATAGCTATTGTAAAACGGAGTAAATTGGTTTACTTTGCCCTTTATTGCGCCATTGTTGGGGCAATAGTACTTATTTGGAAATTTTTTATATAAAGAATGCAGCAAGACGAAACGCCTGTTCCACTGTTTCATCCGGCGACTTCGGCGTCCGAAAACTTTATTACGGGGCAGGTTGTTTTAATTGATAAACCTCTGTGGTGGACTTCATTTGATGTGGTTCACAAATGCCGTAATGTGATCACCCATAAGTTGGGAATCAAGAAGTTAAAAGTCGGTCATGCCGGAACACTCGATCCTTTGGCTACCGGTTTGATGATTGTTTGTTCGGGCAAAGCCACCAAGCGTATTAACGAGTGGATGGATGCAGATAAGGAATATATTGCCACGATTGAATTGGGGCGTACAACTCCTTCGTTCGATCTGGAAACCGAGACTGATGCTGTTTTCCCGACAGGCCATATCACCCGCGAGTCGTTCGAACAATCGCTTGGTAGTTTTGTTGGTGAAATACAACAAGTACCGCCGTTATTTTCGGCAAAGAATTTGCAGGGAAAACGGGCTTATACTTTTGCCCGGAAAGGATCGGATATGGAATTGCCTCCCCAGTTGGTGTTTATCAGCGAGTTGGAGATTATTCGATTCGAATTGCCGTTGGTAGAAGTAAGAATGCGGTGCAGCAAAGGTACTTATGTAAGGGCTTTTGCACGCGATATCGGCATTGCCAACCGGAGCGGCGCCTGTCTGGTCGGTCTTCGACGGACAGCTATCGGCGGGTTTCGCGTCGAAAAGGCCATGTCGCCGGATTTGTTTGAGCAAATTGTTTTTAAATTTTAGAAATCAAAACCATATACATATTTAGATACCCATAACCGTACCAATCATGAGACTTTCACAATATAAATATCACCTTCCTTCGGATCTTATTGCCAAATTTCCGGCTCCGAACAGGGATGAGTCGCGTTTAATGGTCATCAACCGACAATTCGATCATATCGAACACCGTACCTTTAAAGATATTATCGATTACTTCAACGAACGTGATGTAATGGTTTTCAACAACACCAAGGTTTTTCCTGCACGCCTGTATGGCAACAAGGAAAAGACAGGTGCCCAGATTGAGGTTTTTCTTTTGCGCGAACTGAATCCCGAGCAACGCTTGTGGGATGTGTTGGTTGATCCCGCACGTAAGATACGTATCGGTAACAAGCTATATTTTGGCGACAACGACAACTTGGTGGCCGAAGTGATCGATAATACTACTTCGCGTGGGCGTACCCTTCGGTTCCTGTTCGATGGCAGTTATGATGAGTTCAAAACCACGCTTTATTCGTTGGGACAAACTCCGTTGCCGAAGTTTATCAAACGCGAAGTCGTTCCCGAAGACAAAGAACGTTACCAGACGATCTTTGCCAAGCATGAAGGCGCTGTTGCCGCTCCCACTGCCGGGATACATTTCAGCCGCGAATTGTTGAAGCGATTCGAGATAAAGGGAATAGAAATGACAGAACTGACGCTCCACATGGGGTTGGGTAATTTCCGCAGTGTAGATGTGGAAGATCTTACCAAGCACAAGATGGATTCCGAACAATTTTTCATTTCAGAGGAAACGGCCAATATTGTCAATGCAGCTAAAGAAAGGAAATCGGAAGTATGTGCTGTGGGAACAACTGTCCTACGGGCAATGGAAAGTTCTGTGTCTACTTCGGGAATGCTGAAACCTGCGGATGGATGGACCAATAAGTTCATTTTCCCTCCCTACGAAGTTAATGTGCCTACAAGCGTAGTCTCCAGTTTTCATTTACCCATGTCGACCATGATGATGATGGTATCGGCCTTTACCGGGCATGAACGACTCATGGATATTTACGAACTTGCTGTTAAGGAAAAGTATCGTTTCGGTGCATATGGCGATGCGATGCTTGTATTGTAGAGTTTTTACCTATCGTTTTCATAATAGTACGACCCGGTGGTATTTAAAACCTACCGGGTCGTATTTTTATGTTTGATGGTTATGATTCCTTGGAAATCGGTTGCGCAAAAGCGACTACATCCTTGTCGGTGATTTTCTTGTCGCAAAGGATGATGAGCCGTTCCACCACGTTGCGGAACTCGCGGATATTGCCCGTCCAGTTGATTTTTTGCAGTTCGGTAATCGCTTCCTTAGTGATTTCCTTGATCGGCATACCATATTCGGTGCAGATCTGTTTGATGAAATGTTCGGCTAACAACGGAATATCCTCCAAGCGCTCGTTGAGCGTAGGCACACGTACCAAGATTACACTCAGGCGGTGATATAAGTCTTCGCGGAACTGGTTATTCTCGATTGCTTTCTTAAGGTCTTTATTGGTAGCTGCCACAATACGTACATCCACCTTGATTTCCTTGTCGCTCCCCACACGCGATATCTTGTTCTCCTGCAAGGCGCGTAATACTTTAGCTTGCGCCGAAAGGCTCATGTCGCCGATTTCGTCCAAGAAAATAGTACCTTTATTGGCTGCCTCGAACTTCCCTTTACGGTCCTTATATGCGGAGGTAAATGACCCTTTTTCGTGCCCGAACAATTCGCTTTCAATCAGTTCTGATGGAATAGCTGCGCAGTTGACTTCCACGAAAGGTCCGCTTGCGCGGGAACTTTTCTCGTGCAGCCAACGTGCCACCAGTTCCTTCCCGGTACCGTTGCTTCCGGTGATCAATACACGGGCATCCGTTGGCGCCACACGTTCGATCATTTCAATTACATTACGGATGGCAGGCGACTGTCCTACGATCTCGTAAGTTTTGTTCACACGGCGTTTAAGTACCTGTGTTTCGGTAACCAAATCCTTACGTTCGAGGGCATTGCGGATGGTGATCAATAAACGGTTGAGATCCAAAGGTTTTTCTATAAAATCGAAAGCGCCTTTTTTGATCGCTTCCACAGCCGTGTCGATATTGCCGTGTCCCGAAATCATCACAATTGGAGCATTACCGGGCATGTCGATGAGCTTTTCGAGCACCTCAATGCCATCCATATTTGGCATCTTGATGTCGCAAAGCACCAGTTCGTACTTGCCTTTCGCGAACATCTCAATACCTTCGGGGCCATCCACCGCCGTGTCGATTTCGTGATTTTCGTATTCCAACACTTCTTTCAATGTGTTACGAATACTACGTTCGTCGTCAATTACCAATATTTTTGCCATATACTATTTAGTGACAAGTGACGGGTGACAAGTGGCACATTCTTTTCGCCGCTTATTACCCGTCGCCAATTCTTAATTTTTAATTTTTTACAGGTCCCTGATCCAGATGTTGCGGTAGCTCACCAAATCGCCGTGATCCTGTAATAACAGAGGTAAGCGACCGTGCGGTTTGTATGCAGGTAAGCCGATGTATTCCGTATTCCCTTTGATGGTAGTATTGTTTTGAATAACTATGCCATTATGGATTATAGTGATACGTGCAGGAGAAATGACCTCACCTTTGCCGCAGAACTCGGGTGCAGTGTAGATGATGTCGTATACCTGCCATTCGCCCGGCTTACGGCAAGCATTCACCATCGGGGGCGTTTGTTTGTAGATGCTGCCTGCACCACCATTGGTATAGGTCGGATTGTTGTATCCGTCGAGCACCTGTAACTCGTAACGACTTTGCAGGAAGATACCGCTATTGCCGCGTCCTTGACCGGTTTTCTTGGGGTCGACCTTGGCAGGCGAACACCATTCAATGTGCAACTGACAACTGCCGAACACCCGTTTGGTCTGGATGGTACCGGTTCCGGGCGCAACTGTGAAAAATCCGTTTTCGACCTTCCACTTGGCGTCATTCCCGTCGGAACTTTGCCATGCCGACAAGTCCTTGCCGTCGAAGAGCACAATGGCATCCGATGGTGGTTTGGTACCTTCACCCGGTGTAACCACTACGGGCTGGTTGTTCCAGTACTCGGTGTATTCGGGTTTCCAATTGTCCTGTGCAGCTAACTTACCTGCAAAACATAACACAATCAATAGTATACTATATTTCTTCATGATAAATAATTTTAAGGTTTTTTAAAATATGTTTGGGACGCTAAAAGTACACATTTTTTCGATAAAAGGTCATCCCCAAAATACAAACAAAATATATGCGATGGCAATAATTCCAAAACACACCGCATTGACGACCAATACCAACAAGGCAGCCCGTAACCAAGAGATGGATTTCCGGCCAAAGAAGGCGATCAAGAGGTATTCAGCCACCATCACGAGTATGAAACGGAAGAGATATTCCACCGGGAACATCCAATCAATGAAAGATGTCAGCAAATACGCCCCTGCTGCAATGAGGATGAGCCGAAACGGCATCCTCGAAACAAAAATGTAAATGGCAGTGGTGAATATTTTTATAACGAAGAAAATCAACAGGAAGAAAAGATATGATTCCTCGTTTCCGTATTTCAGGGGGTACAGGAAGTCCTTGACAGAAACATTGATATGTTGTGGTTTAATGGAAACAGCGAAAGTGGTGCGATTTGGCGATATTTTGAACAGCCTGCTTCTCCGTTCCTGTCCGTCAGCATCTACTGCCAGAATCATGTTTTCCCGGTCTTCGGCAACAGTGTAGAACAGGCTTACCCGATTGTATTTGTTGAATGACAAGGAATCGAACACCACCAAGGTATCGTTGGCGCCACTACTGTTGGGGCTGAGTACATACAGGTATTGGCACCTGAAGGTTGTATCGCTGAATGCGATATCCAACTCGATGCCTATCCCTGCAAACGATTTTATGAAGGCAGGCAACAACAGGAGAAAAAGAATACAGGTACGCATCATGTCCATTGGAATCAACATACAAAAAAACACATTTTTTTGCGAATATCCGTATACCTGTCTAAAATCCTTGTTTTTTCGCCGGTTTATCATTTATTTTGTCTTTTAAGCTTGAAAAATAAAACCATGAGAATCTTTTTTACCATTATCCTTGCATTAACGTTGTTGCAAACAGCCAGTCCGCAAACCAAACAAATCACCTTAGACGATATTTACCGCAACAATACATTCCGGTCGCGTAGCATCTACGGAATCCGGTCGATGAAAGACGGTGAGCACTACACTACGCTGGAAGGCGGACGGAATGTGGTGAGGTATTCCTACCAGACAGGAAAAGCGGTGGATACCTTGCTTTCGTTGCAACGAAACTCCAACACGGGTATCAACTATATTTCCGATTACGAGCTGAGTGGCGACGAGCGGTTGATCATGGTTTCCACGAATATCCGCCCGATTTACCGGCATTCGTTTTTAGCCGATTATTTTGTATGGAATATTGCCGCAAAAAGTATGACAGCCGTATCTGATAAGGGATCACAGCAATTGGCAACCTTCTCGCCCGATGGCAGCAAGGTAGCTTTTGTCCGCGATAATAATTTGTACATTAAGGTTCTTGGTAGTAATGAAATTGCTGTGACCGCCGACGGTAAGCACAACGAAATCATCAACGGAGCGCCCGACTGGGTATACGAGGAAGAATTCGGTTTTTCAAAAGCCTTTGTCTGGTCGCCCGATAATCGCCGGATTGCCTGGATGCGGTTTGACGAACGCGAGGTTCCGATGTTCAAGATGGACGAATATGGCGACCGGTTGTATCCGGACTGGTATTCGTTCAAGTATCCCAAAGCGGGGGAAAAGAATTCTGTTGTGAGCGTGTATGTTTACGATTTGCAAGGCAAAAACATTCAAAAGGTTGATATCGGGAACGATGTGGAACAATATATCCCGCGCATCAAATGGACAGCCGATGCCGGACGGCTTTGCGTGGTACGGCTCAACCGGCTGCAAAATCGTGTCGATCTTCTGATGGCCGATGCTGCCACCGGAAATACCAATGTCTTGTATACTGAAACCAACAAATATTTTATTGATGAACCCGATGATAATTTTGTGAATTTTATCCCCGATGGGAAATATTTCTATATGTTTAGCGAACGGAGCGGGTATAAACACTTGTACCTGCACGATATGAAAACCGGTCAGCAAGTTAGGCCAATTACTTCAGGAGACTATGATGTGGCAAGTCTCTTGGGATATCATCCCGAAACCAAGCGTTTTTATTATGTGGCTGCCGATGAATCGCCATTGCGACGTAATGTATTCTCTGTGGATATCAATGGCAAAAAACCAGTAAAAATTACCGCACAACCCGGAATGAATAGCGTTGTATTCAGCAATAGCTACAAATATTTCATCAATTACTATTCAAATGCCAATACTCCGCAGCAAGTGAGCCTCTACAATGCCAAGGGGCAATTAGTGCGCATGCTCGAAGATAATGCCGGGTTGGCGGCGAAAACAAAGGAATACGGATTTGTGCAAAAGGAATTGATGACCATTGAAACGCGGTCGGGTAACAAGTTGAACGCATACATGCTGAAACCTGCCAACATGGAGTCCGGCAAACGTTACCCGTTGTTCATGTTTGTATATGGAGGTCCCGGTTCGCAACAGGTGACCGATGGTTGGGATGGCGGAATGCCTTGGAAGCAAATGTTGGTGCAGAAAGGTTACATTGTGGCATGTGTTGATAACCGTGGAACCGGTTTTCGCGGAGAGGAATTCCGTAAATGCACTTACATGCAGTTAGGTAAATTCGAGACACAAGACCAGATGGAAGCAGCCATTTATTTTGGTGGATTGTCTTATGTCGATGCTTCGCGTATCGGTATTTTCGGCTGGAGTTATGGCGGATACATGTCATCGCTCTGCCTGACAGTAGGCGCTGATGTATTCAAACTGGGCATAGCAGTGGCTCCTGTTACCAACTGGCGGTTCTACGACACGGTATATACCGAACGTTACATGCGTACGCCGCAGGAAAACCCCTCGGGATATGACGACAATTCACCGATCAACCATGCTGCCAAGCTTAAGGGGAAGTTTCTCCTGATACACGGATCAGCCGACGATAATGTGCATTTCCAGAACACTATGGTGTTCACCGAAAAGTTAGTGCAGGCCGGGAGCCAGTTTGAGATGCAAATTTATCCCGACAAGAATCACGGTATATACGGCGGTAATACCACCATGCATCTGTATACCCGCATGACTGATTATATTTTGAATAATTTGTAATACAATCACTTGTATTTGTATCTTAGTGACTTCGTGGCGTTTGTCAGCCACAAAGATTCAAAGGCACAAAACAGAAATTCAAAACCTTTAATTCTCAATTCTCCATTGTCAATTCTCAATTATTTACCCGTATTGTTCCTGACCGCATTACTTGGATCATGTAACCCGGGCAGTCGTGGCCAATCCGCAGGAACATTCCTCACCGATGAGCAGTTGATGGATCTGGTGGAAAAACAAACCTTCAACTATTTCTGGGATGGCGCCGAACCTACCAGCGGCTTGGCATGCGAACGCATCCATATGGATGGCGAGTATCCGCAAAATGACCAAACGACAATTACCTCCGGCGGAAGCGGATTTGGCATCATGGCAATTCTTGCCGCTATTGACAGAAAGTATATTTCGCGCGAACAAGGCATTAACCGTTTCAATAAAATATTGGATTTCCTGGAACGTGCCGACCGGTTTCACGGGGCTTTTCCGCATTGGTGGGAAGGAACCACCGGGAAAGTAAAGCCGTTCAGCAAGAATGATAATGGCGGTGATTTGGTAGAAACCGCTTTCATGATACAAGGATTGCTTTGCGTACATCAATATTATGTAAACGGGAATGATGCCGAAAAAGTCATTGCGGCCCGTATCGACAAATTGTGGCGCGAAGTGGAATGGAACTGGTATCGTAACGGGCAAAATGTCCTGTATTGGCATTGGAGCCCGGATAAAGGCTGGGCGATGAATTTCGCTGTACACGGTTACAACGAGTGCTTGGTCATGTATGTCTTAGCCGCATCGTCGCCGACATTTGGCGTACCTGCCGAAGTGTATCACGAAGGCTGGGCCGAAAATGGTAAAATTGTTAACCACCATACGGCCGAAGGCTTGCCGTTGCAATTTGTCCACCAAGGAGATGTTCCTTCCGGCGGACCGCTTTTCTGGGCGCATTATTCATACCTCGGGCTTGACCCGCGTGGTTTGAGGGACAAGTATGGCGAATACGGGGAAGAGAACCACAACCAGACACTGATTAACCGCGCCTATTGTATCCGAAACCCTAAAGGTTACAAGGGATATGGCGAAAACTGCTGGGGACTGACTTCAAGCTATTCAGTGAAAGGCTATGCCGGGCATGCCCCGACCGAAAACCGCGACTTGGGTGTAGTTGCGCCTACTGCAGCATTGTCGTCCATCGTATACGCACCCGAATATTCCATGCAGGTAATGCGCCATCTTTACGAAGACCTGGGTGATAAACTCTGGGGTGAATATGGTTTCTACGATGCTTTCAGCGAAACGGAAAACTGGTTTCCGAAACGTTATCTGGCCATTGACCAAGGTACCATTCCGGTGATGATAGAGAATTACCGCAGCCAGTTGTTGTGGAAACTTTTCATGAGCCATCCTGATATGCAAAACGGATTGAAAAAACTGGGGTTTAAAAGCCCAAGTCGGGAATGAGGGTTGTTGTAGGCCGGCCTCTTTGTCATTCTGTACTACTAGTAAATTCTCCTGTTTCAATATTCAAATTTATTTGTTTTGTATATTTCTTTCCCTCCATTGAGGTATAAAAAAATGAATAAGTCCAATTATTATTATCTTTCTCTATAATGGTATTGTCCAATCTATCATTAGTTGGGATACTTTCCAATGGTTTAATACTGCTTTCCCAAACAACTTCCTTTGTTTTTAAATTAAACCTCTTAAAGCAACTATCCACTGTCTTTAAAAACTCGATACACTCTTCAGTATTTATTGGTTCACAATACTCTATATTTAGGGTATATTTATAACCTGGATAAATGATATAGTCAACCAAATATAAATTATCCCCTTCAGAAGAGAAACATATATGTTGGTAAGTTTCAATTTTTGATAAAATACCATTACCCCAAGGCTTTATATCTTGGTAAAATGTTTCAACAGGATAGGTAAAACTTCTTTGCTTTTTTATTAGATTGTTATTTTTAATGAAATACAGATCACTGCTTATTATTCTACCTGATATGTTATAATTAATAGAGATTATGTCAAATTAATTTTATATCTGCGCGCACCTGCGTACCTTTGTATCATGAAATATCGAGACTGGCAAACCAAGCCCGGTCGCTTTTTAGCGATGACCGGTTATACGGTGGATGAGTTCAATGAGCTGCT
>JAVBSH010000074.1:0-61477 GCA_031547085.1 Bacteroidales bacterium | reverse complement strand
AATCAGACCTGCCGCCGACCAAAAAATAGCCTTTTTACCCCTTTTTTGGGTGGATTTCTGCCGAATTGACAGAGTTTTTACGCTTATTTTTATGGAAATTTTACCCCGAAATATGGGTGGGGATGCTCCGAATTATGTATTGAAGCCAATACAGGCGTACCAAAGCTTACGGATGGAAAGGTAAAAAGAATGGAGTTTAAATACCCTCGTGGTAATTATCTAAATTATATACATTTAGTAATGTCTTTAAATGCCCACCACCTATGACTTTAATATCGGATGAAACAAAATGTACGGGTAAAATTCTGTCAGCCGTACCGTGTATGTGCACAAAATGATCAGGTAAGCTCTTGTTTTTACAATGGACTATTTGATCAAATCAAGCTCTGCTTGGTTTACCGGGCGATATAAAAATGTGGTTTCGATTGTTTGCATCGTAATCAGTTAAAAAGATATGATTTATGGTTCCGTTACTTCTATTTGGTTGGTATCCATGTTGTATGTATAATATTTACCGGTTGCAGTGCATAGCACTTTAAATTCCTTCAAATCACAGAATCCGGCATATAGCCTGAAGGTACAAATATCCGTTGCAGTAATATACGGTGTCGATTTCAAATGCGAGTGTATCACTGACCTCACTTTTTCACCATCAGGAGATTTACATGGAGCAGGCACCATACGAGAGTGAAATTTTTTCCAATTAGTTATATTTCCTTCTAAATCAGACCAAAAAAGATAGTCATTGCCAAAAGGGATAATTCCGGATTCTGATGTGCCCATCAAAATGTAAAGTTTAAATATATTCTCTTCTTTTATTAAAACCAAGTTAGGGTTATATCCCTGAGGAATACCAACTTCATATTTTTGATCAGATAATTGATTAATTATCTTTGTTTTTATCTCTAACAGTTTTTGTTCAGTTAGCGACAAAGACAAGGTCTTCTTCTCTGAAAATATTGGTTTAGTTAAGTCATTGGTCAAAAAACAATATTTGGCAATTCTATCTTTCTGTTTTTTATCAACAAATGAGATAAACATAGAATCATTCGAATGATAAACCACATAACCACCATATTTGCCTGACATTTTCTTATCAGACATCAGCAAATCTGTAGAAACCCATGTAATCTTCTCATAACGATAAAGCAAATCAGTTTCTTTCACTATCGAATCCAACTTCAGTTTTAATGAATTGTCTTGCGCTTGTATATTAATTACTAATGAATTAATCACAAGAAATACTATAAATTTATGTCTCATGGTATTGAATATTTATATTTTCCTATTTCTTCATGTATGAATAATTTGACAGCTATTTTTCGTTTTTTACAACAGCAAGATCAATCCAAAAGTTATAAGTGAGATAGTCGTTAATCCGATAACCAACAACTGTAACCGTTTACTGATCACAAACTTTTCCATAATCACTTTTTTGTTCAGAAAAATGAAAAAGCCAACAAATACAACAAGTTGCCCAATGTAAAAAGGAAAGGCTTTTTTACCAAAAAATCGATCCAAAACGAAGTCCTCGATCTCTTGCATTTGCAGAAGCCCGCTACTTTCAAATTGTATTGGTTTGTGCAAAGCCCATTTCGTCTCCAATCCTATGGTGAACATCGTGGTTACGATAAAATAGGTCAATAAAATTGCCAGGATGATCCAACCATATTTTTTCATTTTCCAAAATCCATAAAGCCCTATCGGAAAAAGAATTATAGGTGCAAAGAATTCGAGTAGGCTGATATCTGCATTTCCAATATCCTGTACCGATATAACCGCCAAACTCCAATTCCTGACCAGGTAAATAAGAAAAATAATAGTTAACCCAATTGCTGTAAGCTTGATTTGTCGTTCCGTTGTCTTTTCCGCCACCGGATTGATGGCGTTGGCAATTTCGGCTATTGGATTTTGCGTTTTTGTCGGCTGTTCTTTTTCTGATCGTTTTTGGTCAAGTACCGATTTGATGTCTGCAAGCTCCTGATCGGTCAGATTGCGGTTTTTCAGTTCTGTTTCAGCAGCAATTACCGCTTCGGGTTGATAATCGTCCCGAAGATAAGTAGTGATTTCTAACAGTTCGCTGTTAGTCCGTTGGCTCATAATGTCCCTGAAATCTCGCATATTATTTTTCAAATTCCTATTACGCCAGAAAGACTTACTTTCCACTTCAACATACTACACCAACTCCTATAAATCGATGCACTATCAAATTTTTACTCACAAGAGCAAAAATCAAAAGACTTTATCCGACTTTAGAGTAAGTGAAACTGAGTTGTCGTAAGTTTATATAATCTGTTGTTGCGTCAACCCACAAAAGACCTTTATGTAACACATCATTGGTAGTGATATGGTGATTATCATAAAATTGTATCGCTATCGCTACCAATGATGTACTTTTTTATTTTTTGAACAGATAGAAAAGTCCTTTATTTCCTGACAAGCAGCCACACGTCGTCGTATTTGTTTGAGTCGGCGCGTATTTTGGCAATTTTGCTCCGGGCTGAACTTTCCTCGTTAAAGGCTCCCACCGAAACACGGAATAACCCGTTTTCATTTTCAAGGATTACCGGGGTAAAGCCTTCTTTGGTCAGGTCGGATTTGAATTGGCGTGCATTGTCTACTTGCTTGAACGACCCGATGATCACGTAGTAACGGTACAGGGTTTTATCGCTTACATCAACCGGTTTTACCCGTTCGGTGCGGACAGTGACTTCCGTTTTCGAATTTTCTTCCGTCAGGTAAGGCGATGCGCTTTTCGTTGTTTTTTTCGAGTTGCTGCAAGAGCATACCAATGATACAAGTACGATTAAAATGGATAATGTTCTGATTTTCATCTAAATTTATATTAAAAAATGATGGTGAATAATTCAAAAGATCGTGTGCAAAATTATAGATTCATTTGACAGGATGAACATCATGTACAAGATTGTTATTCACATCTTGTTAACCTTCCGGAATAAAATACACCAACACTTATTGTCAATATGTACTACCGCACCGGATTACGATTTGCTTCCGATGAAATAGTCTTCTTTTTCGTTAAAAAGGATATTGAAACTGGTAAGGCTACCGTAAATGCGGGTGATGTATTGCTGCAGGTTAACCTTGTCTTCATCGCTCATGCCGGCATGGCTGTTAATGTTTTGTTCGAGGACACGCAGACGGTCGCGTACCATCACAATCTTATGGAAGAATACTTCTACAGGTATTTCTTTGGCTTGCAGGCCGGGGTTACCGGGTTGCAGGATTATTTTGCCGCCTTCCCACCGGGCGCCTAATTCCACTTTATATTCCAGGGCGTTATATTGGTCTAATATGTATTTGAGCGCTTTTTCAAACTCCCTGACGTTGAGCCGGGGTTCCTTGCTTGCCATGGCTTCATTTTCTTCGATAATGTCGGCCTGGAAACTCGATTTAACGAATTCGATTTCGCCGCCCCTGATAAAAATGACCTTGTATGTTAATTGTGCATTCTTGCTGATGATCCCTTCCCCGTATTTCGGGTGATCGATTCTTGTTCCAACGCTTAATTCTTGTTCCATAAAAAACTTGATGAATGATTCATGCTACAAATGTACATCATTTTTGGATGTTTGGACAAAAGACATTTTTTTAAGATCGTTTTTATAATTTTTTAGTACCTTTATCCTTTTTTACGAAGGGAATAATTTCCATAAAACACATTGAAATACATTCGATTGGTTATGAGTCAAACAAATGACCGCATTACGCAACTGGAAGGCGAGGTGAACGCTTTGAGGTTACAATTGGAACAAGAACGCAAGAACGTTCTTCTGGCAAAATCGTTGAACAACCTGTTGGCACACGGCAGGGAGGTTGTTATATACGTGGTTAACGATGAACGTCTGACTGTTGAAGAAATGTCCGAGAGTATTTCTGCATACGGGTATTCGTCGGATGATTTTATTTCCGGGAAATACGGATGGCGTGATATGATACATCCCGATGATTACCAGTTATTGATGAAACACGTTGCTGCCGAACTGCTAAAAGATAAACGGAGTTTCGAATGCGAATACAGGGTCTTAACCAAAACAGCCGAAATTGTATGGATATCCTGCATTTCTGCTCCAAGATTCGATGCAGAAGGAAAAATCACACATTTCCTGACAAAGATAAAAGATATCAATGAACGCAAGCAATATGAAGAAAAACTGCGGGATGCCAATGAAAAATTGTTTGTTACCCTTAAAAGCATAGGCGAAGCAGTTATTCAGGTCGATACTGGCGGACATATTGAGCAGTTGAATAGCGCTGCAGAAAAACTGGGGGGAATTATCAACCTGAAAGCAAAAAATAAGTTGCTGAGCGATATATTCAAGTTCTGTTATTCGGCTGATTTCAATTCAATGGTCGATCTGTTGAAAATAAAAGCAAACGCCGGCCGGATGGTACAAATTGATGAGATATTCATGCAGTGTGCCGTCGAAAAGAGGGTCTACCGTGTTTCGTGTAGCATATCGCCTGTTTTTTTTAATG
Organism: Bacteroidales bacterium; assembly: GCA_031547085.1. Classification (GTDB taxonomy): domain Bacteria; phylum Bacteroidota; class Bacteroidia; order Bacteroidales; family UBA4181; genus JAIRLS01. Next base: position 56,977 of record JAVBSH010000074.1, on the reverse strand, counting down.
AGAATAAGTCTGTTCCTGGTGGATATGTCCTTGTAGTTAAGGATCTCACTATGGTGTATGATATGTTGCAGGCTGCCAAGGATAGCGAAGCCCGGATGCAGAAAAGCGAAAGCACCATTCGCGGCATTTTCGACCATTCGGTGGACGGAATGCTGCTGGCCGACGGCGAAGGTATCATCAAAGAATGGAGTAGCGGGTACGAACGGATTTCAGGGTTGTCGAAAGAATCGGTGATCGGAAAATATCTTTGGGATGTGGCCGTCATGGGACTTCCACCCGAGATGCAGGCAAACGAGGAATGTGGGAAGTTGATTGCCGAGTTGAAAGAATTAGTCGGCAATATGCGGCAAAAAATGATCGTGCGTCATGTGAAACACCAAGAAATGGGAGAATCACGAATCCTCAATATCCTCTATTTCCCTGTCGCCATGCCCGACGGAATGATGTTGGGCGGTATCAGCCGCGATGTTTCCGAAGAAGTGCGGTCGCGGAAGCTGATTGAAGAAAACGAACGTAAACTCACTGTGGAAAAGGATCGCCTGCAAACGCTGGGCGACAATATGCCCAACGGTTGTCTGTACCAATTCACGTTCAATAGCGCTACGCAGCAAATGGGCTTTACTTATATGAGCCGATCGTGGGAAACGATTACCGGGATTTCCGTGGAAGACGCCATGGCCGACTTGAACCTGTTGCTGGCGAGGATGCATCCCGACGATTTGCCTGTCTATATGCAGGCTTTTGAAAAGAGTCTGACCAGCATGGAGTATTTCAGTGTCGAAATACGCTTTATGCTCGATGGCGATGTAATACGTTGGGGACGAATATCTTCAACTCCACACATGGAAGGAAACAATGTCGTTTGGGATGGATTTATTGTAGATATTACCGACAACAAGGTTGCTGAACAAGAGGTCGTTGCCGAAAAAGAACGATTGCAGGCATTGGGTGACAATATGCCCAACGGTTGCCTCTACCGAACAGTTACCAATTTGCAGACATTGGAGGTGAAATTTGTGTATGTGAGCGGTACGTTCGAACACCTCCTGAATATATCCCCGAAAGATGCGTTACGGGATTTTTCTGTCATTGCGGCAAAAATTCATCCTGACGATTTGCCTGCAATGATGCGAAATATTGCAGAGGCGGCCCAAGAAAGAATCGACTACAACGACGAAGTACGTTTTTACTACGATCATACGAATATCCGCTGGATACAAATATCGGCGCATCCCCACATGGAGGATGATTTGTTGGTATACGACGGTTTCATATTGGATATTACCGATCGCAAAGTTGCCGAACAATCGTTGCTTGACGAAAAGAACCGCTTGCAGACGCTGGGCGACAACATGCCCGATGGTTGCCTGTTCCGTTTCATGATGAATACGCAAACCCGACATATATTGGGTTTTACTTATCTGAGCCGGACATGGGAGGTGATGACGGGAATACCTGTGGAAAATACGTTGGCCGATTTTGAGAGTACGTTGGCCAGGGTACATCCCGACGATTTTCCGAGATATGTGCAATCCGTTGAAGAAAGCGCCGTGAATATGAGCAGGTTTGCTTTCGAATTCCGTTTCCGTTGCAACAATGGCAATACCATTTGGCTCAAAGCATCGTCGAGTCCGCGCATGGAAGAGGAGATGGTGGTATGGGACGGGTTTATTGTCGACATTACCGAACGAAAGCTTGCCGAACAAGCATTAATTGCCGAAAAAGATCGTTTGCAGGCGTTGGGCGATTATTTCCCCAACGGGTGCCTGTTCCGTTTCAATTTCGACGGCAACAACAGAAAGTTCTCGTTCTCATACCTGAGCAAGACGTGGGAGGAACTTTCCAACATTACATTGGAAGACGCTTTACGCGACATCGAGATACCGTTGTCGAAAATACATCCCGATGATCGCGGGCCTTTAGTGGAGCGGATTTGGGAAACATTCGACTCGCAACAGGAGAATTTTGATACGGAATTGCGCTTTTTCTATACGCCCGACGAATTACGTTGGGTACAAATTTCGACGCATCGTCATTTCGAAAACGGACAAATGGTGTCCGACGGGTTTATCCTCGATATCACCGATCGTAAAAATGCCGGTCAGCAATTGATGGTCGAAAAGGAACGTCTCGAAACTTTGGGCGACAACCTGCCCGGAGGTACTTTATTCCGTTACAGGTCGCGTAATTTGCAGGAATACATGGTTTTCGATTACGTAAGCGCCACTTGGGAGAAAATTACCGGTGTGTCTGCCGGAGACGTGTTAAAAGATGTCCGCACCGTGTTTGCGCATGTTCATCCCGACGATTTTCCCGCCATGATGGAAGAATTCGACGAGAGTGCCGTCCATATGACCAACGTCGACACCGAAGCACGTTATCTGCATCCCGACGGCTCCGTACGATGGTTCCACATTGCGTCGCACCCGCATTACGAAGGTGAATTCGTGGTTTCCGACGGTTTTTTGATCGATGTTACCGAACGTCGTGCAGCCGAAGAGAAACTTGCCGCCGAACGGGCTAAATTAAAATCGCTTACGGACAATATTCCGAACGGATGTCTGTGCCAGTTTGCCATCCATCCGCAAACGCAAACGATGCGGATGGCGTACATGGGTGACAATTGGGAACGGCTTCTGAATTCGCCTGCCGAAGCGTCGATGGAAGACACCAATGCTGTCTTCTCCAAAGTGCATGAGGACGACTATCCCGGGTTTATGACCGAAGTCATACGTACAACCGTCGAAATGATTCCGTTCAATGTGGAAGTCCGTTACCGGTATACAAAGGATGATCTGCGTTGGTTACAAATATCAGGTGCGCCACACCGCGAAGGTGAGTGGATCATTTTCGACGGAATGGTGATGGATATCACCGATCGCAAGAAAGCCAACCAGTTGTTGCTGGCCGAAAAGGAACGCGTGGAGACTTTGGGGAACAACCTTCCCAATGGTTCGCTGTTCCGGTTTAAAACGTATCACGAGACACAGGTAATGAGTTTCGAATATGTGAGCGCTACCTGGGAACGAACCACCGGTGTGTCGGCTGAAAAGACGCTGGAGGATGTAATGTCCGTTATGGGTCGCATTCATCCAGACGATATGCCGGAGTTGGGAGTTCAATTGTATAACAGTTGCGTGAATATGAGTAATGTGGACGCGGAAGCACGTTATTTGCATCCCGATGGTTCTGTGCGTTGGTTGCATATAGCCACACACCCGCATATGGAGGATGGGGCAGTAGTTTCCGATGGTTTCCTGCTCGATATCACCGACCGGAAGTGTGCCGAGCGCGAATTGCTCTCCGAAAAAGAACGTCTACAGGCATTGGGCGATAATATGCCCGATGGTACTTTGTTCCGTTTCAAGATGGATTTGCAAACTCAAATAATGTCGTTCGACTACCTGAGTGGTACATGGGAAAAAATATCGGGTGTGTCCGTCGAAGATTCGTTGGCAGACATACAATCTATTTTTACATATGTACATCCCGACGATTTAGCCCGGTTATCCGAAAGTATCAATACAAGTGTTCAAACGCTTAAAAATATCGACGAGGAAATTCGTTACCTGCATCCCAACGGTTCCGTACGGTGGTATCAAATATCGTCGCATCCTCACTGCGAAGGTAATGTAGTGTATTCCGACGGTTTTATACTTAATGTTACCAGTCGGAAAAATGCCGAACAGGAGTTGCGTCTGGAAAAAGACCGATTAGAGGCGTTGGGTAACAATATCCCGGGAGGATGCCTTTATCGGTTTTCGCTTGATCCCGCATTGGGCGAATTGAAGATGATGTACGCCAGCGCCACATGGGACGAGGTTACCGGAGTTTCCACGGAACGTGCTATGAAGGACGTTTCCGTTGTTTTCGAAAGAGTGTATCCCGAAGATTATCTCCGCATGATGGAAATGATGCAGGAAAATATTAAAACGCTATCGATTTTCAATATGGAACTTCGTTTTTCCATGAACGGAGAGACCCGTTGGCTACAAATGATTTCGCGACCGCACACAGAGGATCATTTGGTGGTATGGGACGGTATTTTACTCGATATCACATGGCGCAAGGAAGCTGAGCGTAAATTAGTGGCCGAAAAAGAACGTTTGGAAGCCGTGGGCAACAATCTTCCCGAAGGAAGCCTGTACCGCCTTGTTTTCGATCGCGATACCAATAAGATGTATATGGAATACGTCAGCGCCACATGGGAAACGGTAACAGGCCTGACACCCGAGTCTGTTTACGAAGACATGGCATCTTTCTTCGGTGTCGTGCATCCCGACGATGTGTCCCGTTTAACGGAAGCATCCGATACAAGCCGGGATAATCTGACCAATGCCAACGTGGAAATTCGTCTCAACAATAAAGGTAACCTACGTTGGATACAAATTGCATCGCATCCGCATACGGAAGGAAATAAAGTCGTATGGGACGGCATCATGACGGATGTCACCCGTCGCAAAGAGGCCGAACGTGAACTGGAAACGGAAAAAGACCGTCTGCAGGCATTGGGCGACAATATTCCCGGAGGATGTCTCTACCGATTTATCCTCAATACACAAACGGAACAAATGCATGTATCGTACGTCAGCGCCACGTGGGAAACTGTGACAGGTGTTTCTGCCGATGTCGCCCTGGCCGATATTACGTCGGTATTTAATGCGGTATATCCCGACGATTTGCCTATTTTACAGCAATCGATCGTGCAAAGCGCTCAAACATTAACTAATTTTAATTGCGAAATCCGCGTTTCCGATCATGGTCGTCCCCGTTGGGTGCAAATGGCATCGCATCCGCATTTGGAAGGCGCGGACGTTGTATGGGATGGTATTATTCTCGACGTAACCCGCCGTAAGGAAGCTGAACGCGAATTGATGACTGAAAAAGACCGGTTGCAGGCATTGGGCGACAATTTGCCCGGAGGCACTTTGTTCCGCTTCGAAATCAATGCCGGGCAACTTGCCCGGTCCGATGCGCAAACGTGGTTGCAACATTTGCGGTTGTCTTATGCGGGCGCTACGTGGGAAAAGATCAGCAATACATCTCTGGAGGATGCCATGCAAAATATATCGTTGCCATTCATGAAAATCGAGTCTGAAGATTTGGCGGAAATCATTCCCCAGATGTACGAAAGCTTGACAAACCTTGTCGAATTCAATGCCGAAATCCGTTATCATTATACCGATACGGGAATACATTGGCTTCAAATAGCGGCTGTTCCACGCCGTGAAAACGATTCGGTGATGACCGATGGCTTTATTCTTGACATCACGGAACGTAAAAAAAACGAAAACGAATTAGCCGAGTACCGTCAAGAACTTGAACGTCTGGTAAAAGAACGCACAGAGGAAATGGAAGCCACCAACGAGGAACTGTATGCTACCAACGAGGAGTTTGCTGTTACCAACGAGGAGCTGCATACTAAGAACGATCAGTTGCGGAATGAGATCACGGCCCGCAAGGAGATCATGCAAAAGCTGGAGGACAGCGAAAACAAAGTCCGCAATTTCATACACCAATCATTTGAAGGCATTATGATGCTGGATAATGAGGGACGGGTCATCGAATGGAACGAAGCGTTGGAGCAAATAACGGGTCTTTCACACGACAATGCATTGGGCAAATATGAGTGGGATTTGTTGCGAAATTATTTGTCGGAAGAAGAGCGCAAACCTGAAACTTTCGAAAAGCTTCGTCAATCGCGATTGGATTATCTCCACGGTGGCCGCGAACAAGAACCGGTTGTCGAGGAACCGGTGCTGTACCTGCCCGACGGGAATAAACGTTACCTGCAAGCATCGATGTTCCCTATCGGTTTGGCCGATACATGTTTCTTCGGTCGTGTCCTCCGTGACATTACCGAGCAGAAACTGGCCGACATAGAACTGGAGCAGTACCGCACACAACTGGAACAGATGGTGGAACTCAAAACCCGTGAACTGATGGCAAGTCAGGAACGGTTGGTATCTTTGAGTAATAACCTGCCGGGTGGTGTCATCTACCAGATGATGGACAAGAGTATGACTGAGTCGTGGTTTTCATATATCAGCGGTTATTTCGAAGACATGTTCGAAATCAGCGTGGAAGATGTCATGGCTGATATTTCACTATACCATAATTCCATCTACCCGGAAGACCAAACCAAGTTGATCTCTTTCTATAATAAGGACGAGAGCCAGAATGATATTGATGTGGAATACCGCATTGTAACCAAATCGGGTAAGATGAAATGGATACACATGCGTTCGAGCCACCACTCAACAGATGAAGGTGTCCGTATCTGGGATGGTTTTATGATCGACATTACCGACCGTAAGCTAGCTGAACAGGAACTTGAAAACACCCGCCGCCAGCAGGCTATACTGATCAAGGTGCTGCAAATAGTGCAGTCGGCCGAAAATCTGCCCGACGCTTTGAGTACAGCGTTGGCCGAAATGGGCGAATACACGGGGGTAAGCCGTGCCTATATCTTCGAAAAAAGCGCTGACGGAACCATTGTCAGCAACACCTACGAATGGTGCAACGAGGGCATAGAACCCGCTATCGACGGTTTGCAAAACATTCCCGTCCAATATACGCAACAATGGTTCGATGTGTTCGATACCGGTAATTTTATTTGCACTTCCGATATCAATACCCTTGGCTCCGAAGCTGCCGCAATGCTTACCGCCCAAGGAATAAAATCGATCGTTGTTTTACCGCTTTCCGCTAACGGCATCGACTATGGTTTTGTCGGCTTCGACGAATGTGTCGTCAACAAAGAATGGGAACAGAGCGATGTGGAATTGCTGAAAAGCCTTTCGCAAATCATATCGACCACTACCCGCCGTCACCGTGCCGAGACATCCATCCAACTTTCGCAACAAACCATGCGTACCGTACTGGATAATATCGACGCCAATATTTTTGTAACTGATTTCGATAACTCGAAAATCCTGTTTGCCAACAAAAAGATTAAGGAATTAATGGGCGATAATGTCGAAGGGAAAGAATGTTGGAAGGTAATGCAACCAGATAAAACGGAGATATGCGACTTTTGTCCCCGGCCGCATTTGCGGGATAAGCAGAACCGGCCTACCGGGCTTTACCATTGGGAACACCATAATGGGAATACGGGACGGTGGTTCGAAAATACCGATGCGGCCATCGAATGGATTGACGGACGCTTGGTACAGATGGAATACTCCACCGATATTACCGACCGCAAGTTCGCCGAAGAAGCCGTCCGACAGTCGGAAGAAATGTACCGTCAGTTGACGGTGGCATCGCCCGACGCCATTGTAGTGTGCAGCCCTACCGGAAAAATACGCTATGTGTCATCCAAAACGTTGGAATTGTTTGGTGTGGAAGATAATTTGGACGTCACTACTTTGCGTATGTTGAAGTTTGTGCACCCGCATGACCGCCAGCAGGTATACAGCCTGTTTGGCAATTTTGTAAAGGACAATGTGTCGTTTGTGCCGCAACTGTTATTGGTACATGAAAACGGTTCGGAATTTTTCGGAGAGATATCTTCTGCGCCGGTTAAGGATGCCAACGGAAACACAACATCTGTGATCATGGTGATTCGTGATGTTACGCAACGGAAACTGAGCGAGATGGAACTTATCCGCGCCAAGGAAAAAGCTGAGGAGTCGGATAAGCTGAAATCGGCTTTCCTTGCCAACATGTCGCACGAAATACGTACACCGCTCAATGGTATCGTCGGCTTCCTCAACTTCCTCAATTCCGACAACCTGTCGCCGATGCGCCGTCAGGAATATATTAATGTGATCAACAATAGCAGTGCACAATTGGTAAAACTAATCGACGACATCATTGATGTAGCCAAGATTGAGGCCAAACAAATGAGCATGCGTCCTGTCCCGTTGCATGTCAACGAACTGATGGGCGAGTTGCAGGTATTCTTCGAAACCTATCTACATGCCAATAATAAAGATCGTATCATGCTGATCCTCGACGATAGCGGATTCATAGACCATTGCGTCACTTATGCCGATCCAATGCGCTTGCGGCAAGTGCTCAACAATTTGATCGGCAATGCTGTTAAATTTACAGAGAAAGGGTTTATCCGTATCGCTTACCGGCAGTCGGCTCCCAACCGGTTGGAATTTGTTGTGGAGGACTCGGGTATCGGCTTGGATCCAAGCCAAAGAGAAATCATATTCGAACGTTTCAGACAGGCAGAACTGGGTAATAGCAGGCAATACGGAGGTACAGGCCTCGGGCTGACGATCTCGCGCAGCCTTGTTCAAATGATGGGAGGTGAAATGTGGGTGGAATCAGCCGAAGGAGTCGGATCGACCTTTTATTTTAGTATATCATACTTGCCCGTTGCATCCGAAGACGAACATCTCTTCAATGAGTTATCCGACAAAATGCTGTCAGCTGATAGGATATTCAATGACAAGACCATACTGGTGGTTGAACCGGAGGTGCTGAAATACAAGTATTATGAACAGATGCTCTCCATTAGCGGTGCTTCTGTCATTCAAGCGGAAAGTCTGCAGCAATGGATCGATTTCATTACCCAGACCAACCACATTGATGCTGTAGTAGCCGATGCCTCTGTTTTCAATAATGTGGATAGTGATGACATCCGGCAGATTAAGTCTGTTCGTGCCGGGCTGCCGATGATCCTGTCCATCCCCGGTCAATGTGCAGATTACCAGCAGGTGATCCGCGATAGCCAATGTAATATGACACTGGAGGAACCATTGAATTACGATGTATTAATAAGGGCATTGAGACGGTTCGTTAGATAAGCAATTGGCATTCAGAAAACCAATAAAACCAAGCTTATCCCTGGAGGCGGACGGTTCTGAGGCTACAGTTCGGAAACCAATACGGAATATATCCGGTCGGCATTGAAGAAGTACCGGTACAATTGTATGTGGTAGGTCACATCGTTGATCGCTATATTGATACTACGTTCCTCTACCTCGTACACTTGTTCCGGTTCGCCGTATTTCGTGGCAAAATAATCTTCCGCTTCTTTCATATTCTCTACCATTACATACCCTTTACCAACGAGTATTTTCTTAATACGAGCAGCTACTACATACGAATCTATTTCGTGGAAAGTGTCGAAAGGTCCAACGTTATTTTCAATGATGTCTATTAACTGGTCCATGTTTAAAATGCTTATTTGCTTATACGGTTATGGTTGTCGAGCATTATTCCTGAAATGATGATAACCTTATGTTAGGACGAGGCATAACCTCTGTCGAACACTGCTTTCCAATCATCCCCGACAATCACATAAAACAATTACTAGACTGTATTTGTTTAGTTTATCGAAAGGAATGTGTTTATCCGTTGAAATTCTGAACTATGTCCATACACGAATTTATATATGCTTTTATATCGTCATTTATAGCTTTATTCCCAGTGATAGACCCGATCGGCGATGGATTGATCATCAACAGTCATTTGGGAAACATGGATATGGAGGAACGGAAATCGGCCATCAGGAAAATCATCATGAATTGCCTGTTGATTAGCATAGGAAGCATGGTGGTAGGGCATCTTATTTTATTACTTTTTGGCCTTGCCATTCCTGTTGTCCAGGTGGGCGGTGGCTTTATCATCTGTAAGACTGGTTGGGAATGGCTTTCCGAATCGAAACCCGTCAGTGTGGATCACGATCAAAAGACCATTAATAAAATCAATATGAAAGATATAGAGGATCAGTTGTTTTATCCGCTTTCTTTCCCTATATCCGTTGGTCCGGGCGGTATATCGGTCATGATGGCATTAATGGCAAATACTTCATCCATCAAAGGTAACCTGTTCAAAGTATGGATGAATTATATCATCCTAGTGCTTGCTATTATCGCTATCCTGGCTATACTTTACCTATTCCTTTCACAAGGCCACCGTATTATCAAGAAATTGGGTTCGTCCGGTAATCTGATCATTAATAAAATGATTGCATTCATTACTTTTTGTATTGGGATACAAATTTTGATTACCGGTATATCAAAAATTTTTCACATCAATATCCTATAAAAACACCAATTTTTCACATCTTTTAAAAAATATAACCATATTACCAAATGGTATTTTGGTATAATTATTGATGAATCACACTGTAATACATACGATAAAGATAGTTTTAAGAGACATCTCTATGAAATATTTTTTTATATTTTTTTTATATACGTGACGCTTTTTTTTACAAAATCTATACAACTATCATAGTATTTTTGTACTAGAAATATTAGAAACAAAAAAGAGTATATTAAGTGTGAAGTATTACTTAAAAAATATTTAGTATGGAAACTTTAAAATTTGGTTATCAGTTAGTCGGACTTCAAGACATGTTGAATCGTTTTGCCATGCGGTTGACATCAAATAAAGATGATGCCAAGGACTTGTTACAGGATACTTTTTTAAAAGCCCTTACCTACCATGAGCAATTTGAAGACTCCACCAACATGAAAGCATGGGCCTACACTATCATGAAAAATACGTTCATCAATAACTATCGGAAGAATGCAAGACAAAGTACTACTTTCGACAATACCAAGGATTTATTTTTCCTGAGCCAGAACAGGGATACGTTCAATGCGGAACCTGATTCCGTGTACCGGGAAAAGGAAATCAAAAGAGAGATTGAACGTTTGGATAGTGAATTCAAAGTGCCGTTTAAAATGCATACGCAAGGTTATAAATACAGGGAGATTGCCAATACGTTGGGATTGAAGATCGGGACGGTAAAAAGCAGGATTTTCTTTAGTCGTAAAAAATTAGCCGAATCCCTGGATGGGTACAATTAGGAAAACTTATTTTCCTCGTCATTGCGAGAAGAGGGATTTTTGACCATCTTACATCATGCTTTGCCGTTCCCTATCCGTCTAATGAATCGGACGAACTTCCCGCAATGACTTTCTTTTCGAAGATCTCCTTCGAGATCTTGAAAATTATTTTAATGCACATTTTTGATTGATAGGGCAGAAAAGTCTATAATTTTATTATTACATTTGTGAATTGATGATATGAAATAGCAAAATCATTCGTGGAGGATCATCATTTCAACCTTGATAAGCTGCCTTTATCTTTCGCCCAAGAGGAGACTGATATGCAAAAAGGTAAATTAACCATATTTTTCGGGATGTTGCCCGGTGTGGGGAAAACCTATGCTATGTTACAAGCTGCCCAGACCGAAGCGATTAAAGGTTTAAGTATTATTGTAGGATACGTAGATCGTAATGTTAGTCCTGAAAACCGGGCATTATTGGATGGTTTGACCATTGCCCCCCCTGCTGTTATAAAATATAAGGATGCTTTTTTTGAAGAAATGGATGTGGCTGCAATCCTCGCCATGCGTCCGAATCTGGTTCTGGTTACCGACATGGCACATACCAATGCACCGGGAAGCCGCAACCTGAAACGTTATCACGATATACAGGAATTGCTCGCCAATGGCATTAATATATATACGACACTCAATGTCATTGATCTGGAGAGTTGCGCAGAAGAAGTGTTCCAAATGATGGGCATTTCGACCGGGAAAACAATTCCCGACGAGTTTTTCGAACAAGCCGATGAAGTAGAATTGGTCGATGCTACACCCAATACGTTGTATACCCGTCTGGCTAAAAATACAATCTACACGGAAGGGTATTCCGAAGAAGTAATCAATAATATCTTCCGTAAGGAGAAAATCATTGCTTTAAGAAAACTGGCCTTCCGGATGATGGTCGATAGGATGACCAGTCAGCGGAAATATATCGGGGACACTTATAAAAACAAACGGCGTTTGCTGGTGATCATCGGGCATGACACTGTTTCTTCGTATGCCATACGAAGGGCTAAAGCAATGGCTTGCGTGTTGGATGCCGATTGGATAGCTTTGTATGTGGAAACAGACCGCATATTAAACGAAAATGAGAAAAAAACACTAGCCGACAATATCAAATTAACCCGGCAATTAGAGGGAAACATTATTACCCGAAAAGGTAATGATATGGTAAAAATTTGTATGGAAGTGGCCCGGAGGGAAAATATTACTCATATTATTGTTGGAAAATCGGGTCATGACCGAAGTTGGGGATATAAGAAAAAAAGGTTTATCAATCAATTGATAGAAAAATGTGACAATATAAATGTGTATGTAGTAAATACAAAGGCGATCGATATGAAACGTGAAAGAAAATATTTCCCTTCTGTAATCACTTCTAAATATGCCCAATACTTAGTGACCATGATCGCTTCCATCATCCTTGGCATCATTTGCGTACCGCTTGTCGATAAAACAGATTATCCGTTCCTGCCGTTTGTTGTGCTGCTTGCGTTGTTTATAGCAGTGATTGTCCTTCGTATAGGACCAATAATACTGTTTTCATTACTGACCGTGATGACCATGATTGTTTTTTATCTTCCCCCCCGGTTTAGTTTACAGTTCGATACTTCGTCGGATATATGGATATTCCTGATATATTTTTCAGTTGCCATGCTCAACGGTATTTTTGCCATCAGGTTTAGGGAACAGGGTATACAAGCCGTCGCCCGCGAGAAACAAACCAATGCCTTATTCTTGCTCACCATGAAACTTGGTAATGCCGCAGATGTTAAAGAAGTGATCGAGGCAGGCATGGAAAATATCCGGAAATATTTTGGTGTTGATGCATTTTTTATTTTTCAGGATGAAGATGGGCATCTTACCGACCAGCAATATATTCCCAAGGGCTTGGCGCTTACCGAATCGGAATTGGAAACCGCTGTATGGGCTTCCAAGCATGATATGACGACGGGGAGATTCACCGATGTATTGCCTTCCGGTAAGTATACTTATTATCCGTTGAAAGGGCCAAGTGTCAAACTGGGTGTGGTTGTTGCGGAACAACAGAAACCATTTGACGGGAAAACAACCATTTTTTGGGATGCTTTCCTGGCACAGATAGCCCAAGCTATCGAACATCAATATCTGGGGCAAATAGCTCGTAAAACAAGCCTGCTGAATGAATCGGACAAATTGTACAAGACGTTGTTCAACTCTATTTCACACGAGTTGCGGATTCCGGTAGCAACGATCATGGGCGCTTCCGATATTTTGCTTTCTGCAGGCAGTCCCGAACATGTAAAAACCGCACTTTACGGGGAAATACTCGATGCAACCCAACGTCTTAACAGGTTGATTGAAAACCTGCTGAATATGTCGAGACTCGAATCGGGACGGATTGCCGTACATGCGGACTGGTTCGATATTCACGATTTGTTTCACCGCGTGACGGAGAGCCTGGCAGAAGAACTCAAGCCTTTCCGGTTGGTGGTGGCTGTTCCCCAATCGGCTCCATTGGTAAAACTCGATTTCGGTTTGATGGAACAAGTAATATATAATCTGGTATACAATTCCAGTATATATGCCTACCCGGGAACAACTATATGCCTGAGGGGTTTCTATAAAGACGGACAACTGGTGATTTATGTGATGGACAGAGGGGCGGGATTCGAACCGGACGACTTACCGTTTGTTTTCGACAAATTCTGGCGGTACAAACGTAATGAAACCGGCGGGCTCGGGTTGGGCTTGTCGATTGTAAAAGGATTTGTGGAAGCGCATAAAGGTACGGTTATTGTCGAAAACAGGAAAAAAGGAGGAGCACGATTTATCATAACTATACCAACTGAAGTATCAATTGAAAACGGAAAATGAATAAGGAAGCATTAATATTGATTGTAGATGACGAAGCGCCGATACGGCGTTTGTTGACTATTGCGCTGGAGTCGAGCGAATATAAGGTTATTGAAGCTGCTACCGGGAAGGAAACCCTGGTGATGACGGCCGGGCACCATCCGGACCTGATCATTCTCGATCTGGGATTACCCGATCTGGATGGTATGGAAGTATTGAAACACTTGAGAGAGTGGTATCTAAAACCTATTATCATACTTTCCGTCCGCAATGCGGAAGAAGATATTGTCCGAGCGCTGGATGACGGTGCTAATGATTATCTGACCAAACCCTTCCGCACGGGCGAACTGCTGGCACGTATCCGTACCGCTATCCGTCAGAACCAGACAAAAAACGGCGGTGCTGTGATCGAAGTTGGTAATCTTTATATTGATATTGTTAACCACGTGGTGAAGAAGGACGGTAATATCCTCAAACTTACGTCCACAGAATTTTCCATGCTTGCCATGTTCGTACAAAACCAAGGATGTGTGCTGACGCACCACCAGATACTCAAGGAGATATGGGGGCAAGGTTACCTGGAACAAAGCCAGTATCTACGGGTATATGTGGCGCAATTGAGAAAAAAAATCGAAGATAATCCGTCCAGACCGGCTTTGTTGTTCACCGAATCGGGTATCGGGTATCGGTTCGGGACATGAGTGTGTGCGTTCCCGGAAATTCGGTAAAATCAGCGTAAAAATCCAATAACCTACAAGTAATCCGGTAACTTTTCCATTATCTCGCTGATTGGGGTTTTACGTATTTCCGTTTTACCGATTTCGTTAAGCAGCACAAGATGAATTGTATCGCTTTCGCGCTTTTTATCTTTCAACACACCATGTAAAATGTTATCAGGTTTTGCCTCGGTATTTACGGGCAATCCCAATTTTACCAGTAACTGCTCCAACCGGTCGACCTGGCTTTTCGGAAACCCGCATTCACAGGCAGACCATCGGGCAGCGATCATCATACCGATACTTACTGCTTCGCCGTGGCTGATACCTGTCAACACCTCGATGGCGTGCCCAAAGGTGTGTCCGAAATTGAGAATACGTCGTTCGCCTTGTTCCCGTTCGTCGTGTTCCACCACATCTGCCTTAATCTTCACTGATTCCACCACAATATGTTCAACCACTTCGGGATCACGCGCCACTGCTTTGTCGGCATGTTGTTCCAGGTAAGAAAACAGGTTGGTACTACGGATAGCTGCGGCTTTCACGATTTCGGCAAAGCCAGAAGTAAACTCTGCCGCAGGCAACGTATGTGTCATCGTCGTATCACACAATACGAACTCCGGTTGATTGAATGTCCCAATCATATTCTTATACCCGCCGAAATTGACGCCATTTTTTCCACCAACGCTTGCATCTACTTGCGACAACAGGGTCGTTGATACGAAACCGAACGGCACGCCGCGCATGTAGGTAGATGCGGCAAAACCGGTTACATCACATACGATTCCTCCGCCAATGGCTACAATAAAACTATTGCGGTCGGCGTTGTATTCCAGTAGCCGGCTGTAGATGTGTTCCAATGTATCCATATTCTTGTGAGGCTCACCGGTACCGATTTCTATCACGGGATACATCCGGACAAAATCGCCGTAATATTTCAGAATATTGGCATCGGTAATAACGATCACTTGCTTGTCAGCCGGCAGGTATTTGGAAAGATTCAGGTGCGATTCGCCAACCATTACCTGCGATTCGGCGCCTTCCGTATGAATGGTTAATTGGTACATATTGTTTTTTGATTTTGTGTGCAAAATTACCCGAAATTTGCGAATATGAAATGATCTGAAAATGTTATGATAAATCAGAATTTTTCATCTATTGATATTTGATACACAGATGCATATAAATAATAGTGAAAAATATTTCAAAAGCCATGCAGCGTTTTGGAGTATTCCTGCATCTATTATATAGATAAAAATAAATGGAAGAAAGGCAACTGATTGAAGGCTGTGTTCGTGGCGAACCGTGGGCTCAGAAAGCAATATATGAGCAACATGCGCCGGCAATGATGAGCGTCTGTCAACGATATGTATGTAACAGGGAGACGGCTCGGGATTTGCTGCATGACGGTTTTGTCAAGATATTCACAAAGATTCACACCTATTCCGGCTCGGGATCGTTTAATGGCTGGATGCGGAGGATTTTTGTGACTACAGCCCTTGAACACCTGCGTCGTAACGACATCCTGCGATACAGTGTTGATATAGAAGATACGGATTGCCGGATGGAAGAACCTGATGTTTCAATGTTTGAACATCTATCGGCCAATGATTTATTCGCATGCGTGGCCAGTCTTCCCGATGGGTACCGGACTGTGTTCAATCTGTTTGCCATCGAAGGGTTTTCGCATGTGGAGATTGCCCGCGAACTGAATATCAGCGAGAGTACATCACGTTCGCAATATACCAGGGCGCGGCAAATGTTGCAGAAAATGGTAATGGAAAAAGTTGAACATTGGCAAACGGCAATAGGCAGTTAATAGTAATTGAGTGGTTATACAATGGATATGCGGTAGTGATCCTTCGTTTGCAGGGAATTTGGAAAACAGATGTCCCATGCTGCGAAATGGTGACCGGAAAAGGAATTTATGTAAAATATTACATGTCAGGCAAGATAAATCATAACGAACAGCATGACGCTCTGGCCGAATTGTTCCGGCAGCAACTGGAAGATCACCGGTTGCCTGTCGATGACGATGGATGGAGCGAAATTGAGCAGCGACTTCGCGGGAAGCGGAAAACCAGGGTTGTGTGGCTGTGGAGTGCCGGGGCTATGGCAGCGGCAGCGGCTATTGCATTACTTGTGATCATTAATCAACCGTTTTCCGGAGATTCAAATATTACAGTTATTCCACAAATAGCAGTCGAACAGGAAACGATGCTGGACCATTCGCACGAAAAGGTGAAAAATGATCACGATCATGGTGACGGTCATAAATCACACATTATATCCCAGAATACAGGTACTGGCGAACCAAAGAGTCCGGCTGTGAAAGCGAACCGGACAATCCCGATTGCCGATCCCGTTAAAGCCATTGGTCTTACCAGGCCAACTGCAATAGACTCGTCAGGAACAACTTACAAGGAAAACACGGTGAGCCAGATAGACCAAACAAATCAACCTATTGTAGTAAAAGAAGATGTGCAACCGGAGGAAGACAAACCTGTCATAGCTCAGGTAGAAAGCGATAAACCAAAGCTGGATGTGTCGTTGGTTGAAGACAGGCCGGAGGAAGAAGAGCCTGCTGCAAAGGGGAAGAACAAATGGTTGCTGGCGGCTGCATTCGGTACGGGTGGTTACACCGATGGACTTAGTACAGGTAATGACTACAGCCCAATTATGGCTGATGTCCAAAGCTTTAGCGGTAACAACAATTATGCTGCAGGATTATCCGGCAACATCAAATCATTCACGAACATGACCGAAGATGATTTCTCGAACATCAGCCATCTTCCGCCTTTATCAGTGGGTGTTACAGTACGTAAAAACCTGGGGAAATTTGGAGGTGTCGAAAGCGGATTGGTATACACGTATCTGTCGTCGCAGTTCGAATGGTCGGGTTATGATGTGCATCAAAAACTGCATTATTTGGGAATTCCTGTGAATATGGTAGTATACCTTTGGAATTCCAACCCTAACTGGCGCATCTATTTTTCCGGCGGTATCATGGTCGAAAAAGGGTTAAGAGCGATGTACACACAGGAAAAGATACAAGCAGGCGAGATACGTACCACCACGGTGAATAGTTCTATCGACGGCTTGCAATGGTCATTGAACGGTGCTTTGGGAATCAACTACCGTTTCAATAAAGGCATCGGTATCTATTTCGAACCGCGCGTGGGGTATTGTTTCGACAACAACCAACCTATCAGTATGCGTACCGAATGGCCAGTTTTTCTGGGAGTTAATCTAGGATTGAATTACGAATTTTAAAATCATAAACAAATGAAAAAGTTATTATTTGTATTGTGTGCCGGAATCATTGTGTTGTCCGGTTGTAGCGACACCGTTACCGAAACAGTGACTTACATGGTCAACGAACCGGTTTTTATGCCGGCAAAAGCTTTCCGCGAATCGGTGAATGTAACCGCCACCCCTCAAACCATCAGTAATTATGGCAAAATGTGCTTTTACGAAGGGTATATGTATATCTCCGAAACGGGAAAAGGTATTCATATTGTTGACAACCAAGACCCTTCCAATCCGAAGATCATCGGTTTTATTGAACTGTTGGGAAATGCCGACCTAGCCATCCGCAACGGCAAGCTCTATGCCGATTCGTACATCGATCTGGTGTGGTTTAATATTACCGATCCAGCCCGTCCGGAATTAGATGGCCGTTTGGAAAATATATTCCCGACCGCATTACCGGTCACTGGGAACAGTTATGGTCTCGATTACAACTATTGTTATAATTGTACTGATAACAGCCAGGGAATTGTGGTAGGTTGGGCAGTGAAGGAAAAGACCTACACCTATACGTATGAAACCGGTGGATGGTGGGGTAATAAAGACACTAACATGGTAATGGAAGATGCTAGCAGTGCATCCGGTGGCAACAATGGCGTTAACGGTTCCATGTCGCGGTTTGCGTTATACAAGGATTATCTGTACACTGTGGTCAATTATTACATGGATGTCTTTGACCTGAGCGGCGCCGAACCTGTGAAAGCAGCCGAAAGGATACCCGTGGGTAACGTGGAAACTATTTTCAGCTACAAGGATAATATGTTCATGGGGATGCCCACTGGTATGACGATATATTCGGTAACCAATCCCTTGAAACCCGAACGGCAAAGCACAGTATGGCATGTCTTTGGTTGCGATCCGGTGGTGGTTGAAAACGACATCGCTTACGTCACCATTCGTTCAGGAAATTCTTGCGGACAAACCAACAACGACCTGATCATCTATGATGTAAGTGATGTAAAATCGCCTCGGCATATTGTATCGTATGCAATGAAAAATCCCAAAGGTCTGGGTATCGACAACGGCACCCTGTTCCTTTGCGATGATGGCTTGAAAATATTCAATGCATCCGATCCGCAAACCTTGATGGCCAACCGCCTGGCACATTATTCGGGAATGGATGGTTTCGATGTCATTCCCTTCAACAATGTCTTAATGATGATCGCCGACGACGGATTCTACCAGTATGATTATTCCGACCTGACGGCTATCCGCCAGTTAAGTAAATTACCGGTGCAGAAACAGCAATAATCGCTACTTTTACGCTTGATATATTTATTGACATCCATCAAAGGGGGAAATGCCCGCAACTAGGGAAAAACAATTTTCAAAGAAGGGGAAAAGCCCATCCAAATGGGGGATCCTTTCCCCCATTTGGGAGAAAGGTTCCCCTTCTTGGGGGAAACAATTTTTCAACAAGGGGAAGTTTTCCCCAAGATGAATCATCACTTCCCCCAACTGTAATATACCTTCCCCCAGAAAGGGGAAAGTAAATCCCAACAGGTACAATGGTTCCCCTTCTTGGGGGAAGTAAATTCCCATCAGGGGGAAGAGTTCCCCAACTTAGGGCAGATGTTCCCCCAAAAGGGCGGAATGAATATATTGGTCATATAGAGTTATTGATTAATTGTAATCCTGTTTGCGTTCATTTTCAACTTTCAATTACTTACTACCCTTATATTGTACCAAATTTAAACAATCTGTTAGTAGGTAACAAAAAAGCCCGGCAGTTTTTCACCCCTGTCAGGTTTTTTTTGTTAATGTTACAAATCTTTCTATAACTTTGCAGTGAAATGTATCATAGCAAAAAAGGTTTCGTAAAGTAACCTTTTATGCTGAAACACGTATACGTTAATCGTATAATTGTTTGCACAAGTAAAGATGAACGTTGGGTGTAAAATTGTAAAAATTAAATTTATTCACGAATGAAAATTCGCAATATAACATTTGTTCTGTTGGTAATCTGTTGGTTAGTACCTACACAGGGGTACGGTCAAAGCGCCAAGATCAAGAAAGCTTACGAAGAATTCGCTGCCGGGCATTACAGTTCGGCGGCAGATATGTTGCGCAGTGCTTATAAATATGCCAAAGGCAAAGACGAGCAGGCCGATATCCTTTTTAAGATTGGCGAATGCTACCGTTTGACCAATGAACCGGCGCGGTCTGAAATGTGGTACGTCAAAGCTGTGAACAAAGGTTACCAGAACCCTCTTGTTCACCTGCATCTGGGCGAAGCAAAGAAAATGAATCAAAAATACGCCGAAGCCAAGGAGGAATTCAAAAAGTATAAAGAAAAAGCGCCCAACGACAGGCGGGCCGACGATGGCATCAAATCGTGCGACCTTGCAATTTCGTGGATCGAAAATGAAAACGGCTACCAGGTGGAGAACATGAAATTCTTCAACTCGCGTCAAAATGACTTTTCGCCCGCTTATGCCACCGACGATTACCAGACCGTATATTTTACCTCCTCGCGTGATGCCGCTACCGGGAAAAACGTCAATGCGGTTACCGGCGAAAAATTTTCGGATATTTTTGTATCGAAAGCCGACCGGAAAGGCTCCTGGAGTCAGCCTGTACCAATCGAAGGCGAGGTCAATACTGAATTTGACGAAGGGATGTGTTCATTTACGTCCGATTTCCAGACCATGTATTTCACCCGTTGCCGCAACAGTGGTAATAAGGCATGGGGATGCCAGATACTGACGGCTCAATTGGTCAATGGAAAATGGGGCAAGGAAAAAGTAATCGAAATATCGGGCGATAGTGTGGTTATTGCACATCCGGCTATTTCGCCCGATGACCTGACACTTTATTTCGTGTCGGATATGCAAGGCGGACAAGGCGGCAAAGATATCTGGAAAATGACACGCGCTAACCCCGGCGACAACTGGGGCGCTCCCGAAAACCTCGGACCGGAAATCAATACGCCCAACGACGAAATGTTCCCGTACGTACATCCCGATGGAACGTTGTATTTTTCATCCAACGGACATATCGGGTTGGGTGGCCTGGATATTTTCAAGGCACGGCAGGAAAACGGCAAATGGACGGTAGAAAATATGGGCTGCCCGATTAACTCGCCTTCCGATGACTTCGGTATTACTTTCCAAGGCGAAACCGAAACCGGATTCTTTTCTTCGAGCCGTACCACACGTGGCGATGACGATATTTTCCTATTCAAGCTCCCGCCGCTTGCTTTTACGCTTACCGGCGTAGTTAAAGACGAAAAAACCGGAAAGGTATTACCCGAATCAACTGTGAAGATCATCAGCAGCGATGGTATTACCAACGAAATGCCAACTGATAAGGACGGTGCTTTCAAGGTAACATTAAAAGGCAGTACCGACTATGTGTTCATTGCTTCCAAGCAGGGATACCTCAACGGCAAAGAACGCGAAACGACCAAAGGTTTAGACCGCAGCAAGAATCTCACTGTTACCATTCTTCTTACATCCATTGCACGGCCGATTGAATTGCCGAATATTTTCTACGATTTCGCCAAGTGGGATTTGCGTCCCGAATCGATGGTGGCTTTGGATAAGTTAGTAGAAGTATTGAATGACAACCCGAACATTACCATTGAGTTGGGTTCGCATACCGACTCGCGCGGTTCGGATGCCGACAACCAGGTGCTTTCGCAAAAACGCGCACAATCGGTTGTTAATTACCTGATCGAAAAGGGTATTGCTGCAAACCGCCTCACAGCGAAAGGTTATGGCGAAGGACAGCCCAAAGTGGTTGACGAACAGATGGCGGCACAATATTCGTTCCTGCGCAATGGTGTTACTTTGACAGAAGAATATATCAATTCGTTGCCAACCAAGGACGACCAGGAAATAGCGCATCAGCTTAACCGCCGCACGGAATTCAGGGTGTTGCGGACTGATTATAAATAGAAGGTGAATAATTAAATGTATGTACGAAAAGCCCGGGAGCAAGTTCTTCCGGGTTTTTCATTTTAAGATTAAATATTTGCACCAATTAAAATTATTTATTTACTTTGCATTCAAAAGTACTTTATATGAGCAGAGATCAAAAACTTGAAGATTTGAAACATATCCGCGATCTGATGGAGCGTTCGTCAAAGTTCCTGTCATTAAGCGGTTTTTCCGGCATTTCGGCGGGTGTGTTTGCTTTGTTGGGCGCGGCAGTTGCATGGTTTGTCATTTTTATGCAGGGAATGGTAAAATACGATGAACATATGCGTGCACTTGGCTCGAATACCACATTCGGCATCAGGCTAAAATTGGCTTTGCTGGCAGGTATCGTATTGGTATGCGCTGCCGGTTCGGCTTTTTATTTTTCTTCGCGTAAAGCACACCGGTTGGGTTTGCGGCTTTGGACGTCGACCGCCAAACGTACTTTTTACCAGTTTCTCATCCCCTTGGTTACCGGCGGATTGTTCTGCGTGACACTGGCTGTCAATAATAATATCCACTTCATAGCTTCGGCCATGTTGGTGTTTTATGGATTGGCATTAGTGAATGCCAGTAAATATACCATCAGCGAAATACATTATTTGGGAATGTGTGAGATTATCCTGGGGATTCTTGCCGGTTTCTTTCTCAATTATGGATTGTTGTTCTGGGCATTGGGTTTTGGTGTTCTCCATATTATATATGGTATCAGGATTTATTTCAGATATGACCGTAAAACGCAAGCCAAACGGAAGTAACAACCATAAACGGTCATAGCATGAAAAATATTATTTCCGATTTAAACAAGATATTCGACAGCCGTGTCAGGTTGGGCATTATGGCCATCCTGACAGTGAACGATAGTGTTGACTTCAACACCTTGAAGGAATTGCTTGATATTTCGGACGGGAATCTGGCCAGCCACCTGAAAGCGCTTGAAAAAGGCGAATTGATCGAGGTCAGTAAGCAATTTGTCGGAAGGAAACCCAACACCACTTATGCTGTTACTCCGAAAGGACGGAATATGTTCCAACAACATCTCAATGCACTCGAAAAAATCATTAGTTCACAATAGTTTATATTTTTTTATCCCTAAACTTTGAAATACAAAGTTCTTTTAATTAATTGTATAATTTTAAATCTTAAATCCAATGAAAAACAAAAATCAGTCAGTATGGTCGAAAATCTCAGGTAGTGCGACATTCAGGGCAGTCGTCATCGGAATCCTGATCCTGCTCATGTTGATCCCTGTAAACATGATCCGTGGTTTGATCCAAGAGCGGGAATGGAGCAGTGTATCGGTGGCCGAGGAAATCAGTTCGAAATGGGGAAACAGGCAAACCCTGACAGGGCCGGTCATCACAGTACCGTTTCAGTATGATGTGGTACAGGACAATAAACTGACCAAGGTGCAGGAATATGCTCATTTCTTGCCGGAGGAATTGAACATTGAGGTGCAGATGATGCCCGAAATCAGGTATCGTAGCATCTACAAGGTAGTGGTGTACCAGTCGGATATCCGCGTCAAGGGGAATTTTGCTTTTCCCGATTTTGAGAAACTGAATGCCAGGGCGAGTTTTATCGATTGGGAGAATGCCTTTATTACCATTGGCATATCCGATCTCAGGGGCATACGCAGCGAACTTGATTTTCACTGGAACGATATTGCACTTGAAGCGATATCGGGTACCGGCGGTTCCAATATTGCTGCATCCGGGGTGACCGTTAAGTTACCGCTTTTACCCGGAAATCCTAAAAACGAGGCATGTAACTTCGATTTCAAACTGACGCTCAACGGTAGTCATGGCTTGTTTTTTGTGCCTTTGGGAAAAAATACGCATGTGGCATTGGCTTCGGAATGGAGCACACCCAGCTTTGACGGTGCTTTTCTTCCCAACATCCGCGATATCGGCGACAAGCAATTTACTGCAAAATGGGATATTTTCAGCTACAACCGTAATTTCCCGCAAATGTGGACTGGACGGAATACAACCGGTTTCAGCGACTCTGAGTTTGGCGTTCAACTGCTCCTGCCGGTAGATCATTACCAAAAGACCATGCGGTCGGTTAAATATGCCATCATGTTTATTGCGCTTACGTTCCTGGTGTTTTTCCTCGTGGAACTGATCAGTCACAAACGAATACATCCTATGCAATATCTTTTGGTCAGCATTGGGTTAATACTGTTTTACAGCCTGTTATTGGCTATATCCGAGCAAATCGGGTTCGACTGGGCATACCTTATTTCGGCATTGTCCATTGTTGCACTGATTACTGCATATTCGTACTCCATATTCAGGCAAGGCCGGCAAACGTGGATGATGGGCGGCTTCCTTGCATTGTTGTATTTATTCCTGTACACGGTGCTCCAACTCGAAGACCTTGCATTACTGATCGGAAGCATCGGCTTATTCATCGCCTTGGCCGCAGTCATGTATATTTCACGTAAAGTGGATTGGTATCGCACCAACGATGATGATACACCTGCAAACGACGATTTGCATCAACCTGAGCTACAATTGATACCTAAAGAGTAGAAAAAATATTTTGCTTTTTTTACGTTTTTTTATGCGTTTTTTTTGGGAGTAACCATTTTTGTTATACCTTTGCACCGTCAAAATAAAAAAACGCATCTGCGGAAATAGCTCAGTTGGTAGAGCATAACCTTGCCAAGGTTAGGGTCGCGAGTTCGAGTCTCGTTTTCCGCTCGAATCCCGATAAAATGTCGGGATTTTTTGTCACCAAGCCTTGGTGGTGGAATTGGTAGACACGCGGGACTTAAAATCCCGTGGGCAGCAATGTCCGTGCGGGTTCAAGTCCCGCCCGAGGTACAATATGAATCACAGTATTTTATGCTGTGATTTTTTGTATTTGATCTACATGTTTTGAAATTATTGAAACATTACTGGCCATATTTTCGTATTCATCTTTGGAACGATAATTGGAGTAATCATTAGCAATGCGATTTTTTGCAATATATCTTTTTTTCACTCTTATGAGTGTGTTTTCTTCGGCGGCGCAGGTGGTGTCGATGGAGAAAGAGGGAAAACTTGTGGCATACAAAGTGGAAAAAGGCGATACGGTATATTATATGCATATTAGGGAAATCGTAGTGCGTGCGCCCCGCAAATTTAAAAGCAAAGCTGAGGAGCGGCAATACTGGAAGCTGGTATACAATGTAAAAAAGGTGTATCCGTATGCCAGGTTGGCAGGAGTGAAGTTGCACGACCTGAACGAACGTTACCTAGAATTAGATACGGAAAAGGAACGGAAAGCATATAGCAAACAGGTGGAGGAAGACCTGAAAAAGGAATTTGAAGGCGAACTCAAAAAACTGACCATCTCGCAGGGACGGATATTGTTGCGGTTGGTCGACCGCGAAACAGGCAATACCACATTCGAGATATTGAAGGATTTTCGTGGATCGGTTTCTGCTTTTTTCTGGCAAACAGTGGCCAAAATTTTCGGGTCGAACCTGAAAACACGCTACGATCCCTCATCAGGCGAAGACAAAACCATAGAACAGATCATTGCACAAATCGAAGAAGGATCAATATAATTGAGAATGGAGAATTGAAAATTGAAAATGATCATCTGACTCTCATTCAGCGTTGTATGTAGTTGTCTGATGGTACATTGATTCTCAATTATCCATTGTCAATTGTCCATTGTCAATTACTTTTATGATGCATATTTGGTGAAGAGTGAAAAATCAGGAGCGAAGAACCCGGTGGTTGTTCAGCATCCTACGGTGGGGGAGGTTCAGTTTGTTTCGAGCGATACGGCAAAATATATCCGTATTTCGCTGAAACCTTTCGGCGGAATACGTGTTACAGTACCTAAACGGGCATCTGTGCGACAGGCGATGGCATTCGTCGACCAGAAGACGGATTGGATATTGCAGGCACAAAAACGGATAGCGGTGCACGAAAACAATCACACTGTCTTCACTCCCGAAACTGTTTTTTCGACACACAGCCGCCGGTTGCAACTTTTGCCTTGGAAAACGGAGCAATTCCGTGCGCAATTGGCCAAAGACAGTTTAAAAATATTTTACCCGCAGGATGCTGATATCCTGTCGGACAATGCCCAGGCAAGAATACGGGATTATATAGAACAGACACTCAGGAAAGAAGCCCGCGAATACCTTCCGCAACGTACCGGGGAACTGGCAGTGCAGCATGGATTCACGTACCACGGCGTGACGGTGAAAAATGTATCCTCGCGTTGGGGAAGTTGCTCCGCGACCAATCATATCAATCTGAACATTCATCTGATGCGATTGCCGCAACATCTGTCGGATTATGTGATCCTGCACGAGTTGGCACACACCATACACAAAAACCATAGCGCCCGTTTCTGGAATTGTCTTGATGAATATACCGGCGGAAAAGCCAAACGGTTAGCGGCTGAAATGAGGCAATTCCATACAAACAGGTATTAAGATATTTCAAAAAGTATTCTCAATCAATTGAAATTTAAAAATCAATATGTACCTTTGGGCGATTAATAAATCATAAAATTGAAATAATATGGATAACAATAATAATGTAATACCAATGGACAATAACCAACAGAACAAGGCCAATAAAGGCGTGTTGATTTTGTTGGTGATTATAGTTTTAGTATTAGGAGCGTCGGTAGGGATCATGCTTTCGAAGCTGAGTGACCAGAAGAAAGAAGCAGCGCAGGTACAGGAAATTCTGGAAGTACAGAAAAAGACCCTGGAAGAAGACCTGACCGACCTGCAAGACCAATTCGGTTCGTTGCAGACCAATAACGATAGCCTTAAAACACTGGCTTCCGAACAGCAGGAAAAAATTACCAAGTTGTTGGCTATCCAGGCCGACAATGCCTATAAAATAAGAACATACCAGAAAGAATTAGGTACGCTCCGCGAAGTATTAAAAAGCTACATCATACAGGTGGACTCGCTCAACCAGCGTAACCTGGCTTTGACCGCCGAAAAAACAGCGCTGACCAAGACCCTGGCACAGGAACGGGCGCAACGCGAACGTCTCACGGACGACAAACAAAAACTGACCACGACCGTGCAAAAGGCGCAGATACTTTCCGTTGCCGACATCCTGACCATAGGATTGAACAGCCGGAGCAAAGATACTCAGCGGGCAAAGAATATCGAAAAATTGAAAACCTGTTTCACCGTACGTGAAAATCAAGTGGCACAAGCAGGCGAAAAAGTGTTCTACTTAGTGATTATCAAACCCGATAAGAAAGTGCTTGCCAACAAATCCAACAACACTTTCCCGACACATGAAGGCGGCGAAATCGTATATACAGCCTACCGACCGATCGATTATGAAAACAAGGATATCGAAGTATGTATTTTTTCTGATGCCGTTAATCAGGCTGCAGGAACCTACGAAGCTAAGATATATTGTGATGGATATTTGGTCGGATCGTCAACATTCATTCTGAAATAATCAATCATATACTGATTTAACAAGTAAGACGGATTTAGACAGGATAAATTTTCTGTTAAATCCGTTTTGCATTTCATCAAAAATCATTTTCAAAACAAAAATATTAAGTTGTGTCAGTACATCAAAACGTAAAAAAAGTAACCACTCATGTGTTGAGTGCTATGAAATTGAAAGGTGAAAAAATCACCATGCTTACCGCTTATGACTATTCGATGGCATGTATTCTCGACAATGCCGGCATTGAAGTGATCCTGGTCGGCGACTCGGCCTCGAACGTGATGGCCGGTTATGAAACGACACTTCCTATCACGTTGAACGAGATGATCAATTATGCTTCGTCGGTGATACGTGGTGTGAAACGTGCACTGGTAGTGGTCGATTTGCCGTTCGGCTCATATCAGGGCAATTCCAAGGAAGCGCTTGCATCGGCTATCCGTATCATGAAGGAAACCGGAGCGGGCGCTATCAAAGTGGAAGGCGGTAGCGAAATCAGTGAATCCGTTACACGGATACTGAGCGCCGGTATTCCCGTGATGGGGCATCTGGGGTTGACACCACAGTCGATCAATAAATTTGGTACGTATGCCGTCCGTGCGCAGGACGAAGCCGAAGCCCAAAAACTGATCGATGATGCTCATTTGTTGGAAAAATTGGGGTGCTTCGGTATCGTGCTTGAGAAAATACCCGCAGCTTTGGCCGGAAAAGTGGCAAAAGAAGTAAAGATACCGATCATTGGTATCGGGGCAGGGCCGCAGGTCGATGGACAAGTGTTGGTATTGCACGATATGCTGGGCTTGAATAATGAGTTTTCGCCGCGTTTCCTCCGCCGTTACCTAAACTTGTACGACGAGATCACCGGCGCTGTACAGCAGTATATACAGGACGTCCGTAGTTGCGACTTTCCCAACGATAAAGAACAATATTAAATAATTGATAATGGAGAATTGACAATGGACAATTCAATTTCGTTTAGCTAAAGCTATACCAACAATAGCGAAATTCAAATAAACGTCATTGTCCATTATCAATTGTTCATTATCAATTGTCAATTGTCCATTGTATTGAAAAACCTTTTCTTTTCACTATTGGTTTCGGGCTGCATGGCTTCACCGTCGGCTTCGATTACCGGGCAGGTGTACGACACGACCTGCATAGCGGACAGCATCCCGGCAACGGATACCATTAAGTTGCTCTTTGCCGGAGATGTGATGGGGCATGGGATGCAGATCAAAGGCGCCTGGCGCGATGGCGGTGACAGTTGTTATAATTATGTTCCCGTGTTTCAGTGGGTAAAGGATTATGTCTCGTCGGCCGACCTTGCCGTTGCCAATCTGGAAGTGACTCTTGCGGGTGCACCGTACACGGGTTATCCAAGGTTTTCGACGCACCAGTCAATTGCCGATGCTTTGCAGGACACCGGTTTCGATATGCTGCTTACCGCTAACAACCATGCCCTCGACCGTGGTAAACAAGGGATGGAACGTACTATTGATGTATTGGATAGCATCGCGATGCCACACACAGGTACTTTCAAGGATTCTGCTGCATGGAAGAATAGTTACCCGTTGGTCTTGGAAAAGAACAATTTCAGGTTGGCTTTTCTTAATTATACCTATAGCACCAACAACATTCCGGTGGAGCAGCCTAATGTGGTCAATTTTATCGACACAATACGCATGGCTGCCGACTTGGTCAAGGCCCGTGATTTGCAGCCCGACTACGTTATTACCTGTATCCATTGGGGCGAGGAATACAAGAATAAGGAGAATGCAAAACAACAGCAGATAGCCGCTTTCCTTTCCCGGAACGGTTGTGACCTTATTGTAGGATCGCATCCCCACGTGGTGCAGCCTTTCGGGTATGTGGCGGGAAACAATGCCGATTCGGTGCTGGTGGTTTATTCCTTAGGTAATTTTATCTCCAACCAACGCGACCGGTACCGTGATGGCGGTATCACACTTGAAATAACCCTGACCAAGACCGATAGCGCTGTTAACATGTTATCCTACCATTATGAGCCATTCTGGGTATACCGTTATCCCGAAAATAAAGTTTCGGTGTTTCGTTTGATCAGGATCAACGATTATCTGCAAAATCCGGAGCGTTATCCGGCTATGAACGACCAGAACAAAAAACTGATGATGCAGTTTTACGACGACACCAAAAAGATTATAGGGGAGTAACCCGTAAGTGTGGGAGGTTGGGGATGATACTACTCTTTTCGACTATTAATCCTCTACACTGAAAATAAATAAAAAATCGTGTTTTGTTACAACAAATATTCTATTTTTGTAATGTTGATAGTAACGAATATACAATTTGTGTAATCTAAATTCGAATTGTTGGATAGCCTGCTGGATTGAAAGTAATAATGAAAAATGATTGTCGGGCATTTTGCCCAATGCTTGCGAACTGATCCGTTCGGCGTAGCGTCTCGCTTCGTCGAAGCTAAAAGCAAGGCTCCTGCCTTGCAAATATGGAAAGCAGGAGTTTTCCTTTTAGCATGGCGTAATCTGAAGACTACGCCGAACATCACCTTGCATCAATAGGTATTGTATCCGACAATCATAAAATGAAATATGATAAACAATGAAAAAAATAATTGGGATATTTCTTCTATTTATTACGGCTATTACAGCCTTTGGACAAACTAAAACTCCTGAAGATTTTGGTTTTAGACATATTGTATATCAATATAAATCTGACAAAGTGGATATTCTTATCAAATCAAAAAAAGGAGAAGAAGATTTTAAAAAACCGCTTTTCTTTTTTTGTCAAGGCAGCCGTCCTTACCCTTTGATAAAATATGATGAAGACGGTTCTTACGGTGTCTTCCCTTTTAACCCAGATAGCTTTTCTGAAAAATACCACTTGATTATCGTCAGCAAACCTTATATTCCTGTGATGGCAGATACTAAAACGCTTTCTGATTTTAGCTACATTGATAGTACAGGTCGATCTCCTAAAGAATATTCGGACAGAAATTTGTTAAGTTATTATGTTCCGCGAAACATTGCAATTATCAATTATTTACGAAAACAGAAATGGGCTTCCACTACGCAACTTGTTGTTGCCGGACATTCGGAAGGGAGCTCTGTTGCTGCAAAAATGGCAGCAGAATGCAAGGCAATAACTCACCTCGTCTATTCAGGAGGAAATCCGTTGGGAAGAATAATGTCAATGATTGGACAAGGTAGAGCCGACGAAACGGACACAGACAGCACCCGATTTGGCGAAAAGTGGTTTCAATATTGGGAAATGGTGGTAAAAAATAAAAATAGTATGGACGATTCACATGGAGATACCAACAAAGCCACAGTTGAATTTTCGTATCCACTCGTAGAATATTTAGAAAAACTAAAAATACCTGTATTGGTTACTTATGGTACAAAAGAATCGAGTGCTCCATTCAATGACTATTTGAGAGTAGGTATGATACGAAAGGAGAAAAGAAATTTTACGTTTAAGGCATATGTAGGTACTGAGCATAATTTTTTCCCGTTAACAATAGATAATAAACCTGATTACGATATTTTTAATTGGGATAAAGTTGCGAATGATTGGCTAAAATGGTTGAATGAAAATTAAAGTCGAATCGCTCAACTTGCACTCTGTGGATAGTTTTGTCGTTTCCGAACAACCTGCCAACAAATGGCGACAGGTTATGGCGAAAGTGGTCGAAAACAGAACAATAATAAATTTTAAATGAAAAGGTGTTTATCATTAATTTTTCTCTTAACCACGTTAA
Source organism: Bacteroidales bacterium (assembly GCA_031547085.1). Lineage (GTDB taxonomy): Bacteria > Bacteroidota > Bacteroidia > Bacteroidales > UBA4181 > JAIRLS01. Next base: position 26,201 of record JAVBSH010000074.1, on the reverse strand, counting down.
GTCTATTTGGACAAGAAACTAAGTTTTCGAAAAAAAACTTGAGCGTAGACTTGGATTCGCTTATATCGTTTATTGAACAAGTACACCCAAATCCATATACCTGCATTTCGAAAAAACAGTTTTATAAAGAAATTGGAAAATGTAAAGAAAAACTTAAAGACTCTGCTTCACTCATAGGGTATTTTACTATTATTTCACCAATTATAGCCCAACTGAATGACGGTCATACAGGGATACTATTTCCGTATCAAGAATGGCAGAGGTTAAATCCGTATACATTTCCATTCAACTGTAAAATAGTAGGAGAAAGAAAAATGTTAGCGCCTGAAAACCTAACAGAAATCCCCCCAAATGCAGAAATAATAAGCATCAATAGAATTCCCTCCAAGCAAATAATTAAGAAGCTAATCAGCTCAATTAGTGGAGAATCGAAAAATTTTAGAATGGCTGTTCTTAACAATTCTTTCGCGGAACGTTTTGGAGCATTTTATGGATTCAAGCCAAGTTATAAGGTTGTATATAAAACAGAGGGGGAAAAGAATACGATCACAATACCAGGTTTTAAGCTAAATGAGCTACTTGAATTAACTAAAAAGAAAAGACAAAATAATCAAACAAATAATAATCAGTTGTTTGATTACAGGACATTGAAAAATGCGGAAATAGGTATCATTGATTTCAAGGCGTTTTCAGACTTGCAACTATTTACTCATTTTTTAGATTCTGTTTTTACTAAAATCAAACAAGAAAAAACAGAAATCCTGATTATTGATTTACGAAATAATGGAGGTGGGAATTCTGACCTCGGAGACGAATTATTTCAATACATTTCAAAAGTACCATTCTCACAATATGGTAAAACTACAACTAAATATAGTCGAAAAAGAGTTGAATTTTATACTGAATACAGAAATATGTTTTTAAATGACCTTTCGGATAGTACTTTTAATGAATTAATATTACCTGGGTATGGAACAATATCTACGGAAAATGATTCATTAAAACCATTACGAGAAAATAAATTAAGATTTGATGGTAATGTTTATTTACTCACAAGTTCAAACACATTTTCTTCTGCGAGCGATTTTGCATGGTGTTTTCAATACTTTAGAACGGGAAAAATTGTAGGAGAAGAAACAGGTGGCTACATTGTTTGTTTTGGCGATATAATTTATGTATCATTGCCTACATCAAAATTACAGATGAGTATATCTCATAAAGAATTTTATGGCTATGGAGCAACTGATAAAGAACGACATGGTGTGGTACCCGATTATAAAATAGATGCGGATAAAGCATTTGATTTCACAATAGATTTGATAAACCATAACTCGCGTTCTGCGGATTGGTCAAACAGAGAATAAATAAAAAGCAATAAAGCCTTATGCTAATAAAAAATACATGATAAAGATAATTGAAGATAAATATAACGGAATAACAATAGACAATGTAGCCCAGTTTGAAACGGCAGACGATTTTCATAAAGAAATAAAACGACTAATAGATTCCTCAATAAATAAGAAACTGTTATGGGTAAAAATTCCAATTGAAAAATCGGATTTTATTCCGGTACTTACCAAACTTGGTTTTGAATATCATCATTGCGATGAAATGAGCCTGATGCTTGTAAAAAAATTAGTTCAGGAATCGATCATTCCAACAACCCTTAATTATATTGCAGGAGTTGGAGCCATTGTATTAAAAAAGGAGAGGTTACTTGTAATTAGAGATAGATTTTCAACAGGTTACAGGCTACCCGGCGGACATATTGAAAAAAATGAATCAATAAAGGATGCTCTAAAAAGGGAAGTTCTTGAAGAAACCGGGATAGACATTGAATTTGAATCCATTATGAGCATTGGGCATTTCAGGAATGGTCAGTTTGGAGAATCGAATCTTTATCTTGTTTGTACAGCAAGAGCATTAACTGACGATATATCAATTAACGACCTGTCTGAAATAGTTGATGCAAAATGGATCAAGTTTGAAGATTTTTTAAATTCGGAAGATGTGAATAATTACAATAAAAGTATCGTAGCAAAGGCCATCAGCAATAGGGAAGTAAAACTTACAGAACAACCTATTAAACTAAGGGTTACAAGCGGCGAAGTATTTTTCTGAAATTTGAAACAAATTATGGGTAAATATCGTAAATTTGATGATGCGTTGAGTAATCATTACACTTTTTATAGTAGTGGACAACGGCGTAAAGAATCGAAAAATTAAGTAATAATTAAGAAGATGAAAAGGTTATATATTATTCTTCTCTGTGGTATAATGCTATATACCGCAAGTTGTGCCGATGAAAAGCCTATACCTAACGGTACAGTAGGAAAACTCACGTGGATATTGGACTCCGATGGAACATTAACGATCAGTGGAGAGGGTACTATGCCGGATTACTATGTCCGGCCAACTGAATTTCTTCCCCCTTGGTTTGAGTATCGGGATGATATTTCCAGCGTGATCATCGGCAATGATGTTAGTAATATTGGTGATGATGCATTTTTTCGATGTAGTAATTTAACCTCCATCACTATTGGGAATTCAGTAACCTCCATTGGTCGCGATGCTTTTTCCGGTTGTAGCAGTTTGATATCCGTAACCATCCCCAATTCAGTAACCAATATCGGGTATGGGGCTTTTTATGGATGTCGCAATTTGACATCTGTTATTATTGGCAGTTCGGTAACCAATATCGGGGATGCGGCTTTTATGGAATGCTCCGGCTTAACCGGAATCATTAATCATCGGGAAACACCACAGGAGATTGATTACTCCATGTTTGCCGGAGTAAACAAAACGACCTGCACATTGCTGGTACCTGCCGGTTCAGAAGAAGCATACCGCGATGCTAATGGATGGGGAAGCTTTGAGATGATTAAAACAATATAGCTACGTAATTGAGAATTGAGAATTAATTCTTAAGGTGTCGATAATGATGCATAAATTCTCGATTTTCAATTCTCAATTCTCAATTATTTTATTTAACTTTGCCTTACACATTATGATCATCATCAACAACAATTAAATATTTAAAATTATGTCAAGTACATCTGAAACCGGCCATGCCAAGAATGTAGCCAATATCGGCACATTAATCATTACCCTCGAAGGATTTGGCGAAAAGTACAAGCCTTCGAAGGAAAGTATTCAATTATCTGCATTACGTAACTTGGAAACCCGTTGCAACAATGCAATGTCCAACTTCAAAACAGCGCAGCCGCCTTATACAAGAGCTATCAGCGACCGCGACGAACTCATCAAGCCATTGAACAAGCTCGCTACCCGTATTGTCAACGCGCTGATGGCAACCGATGCTCCTGCACATATCGGCCAGGCAGCACAATCGTTAGCCAAAAAGATTGCCGGCACACGAATCGGCGCCACAAAAACCGAAGTACAGAAACAAGCATTGGCCGAAAAGGGAAAATCCACCCGCGAAATATCCACTTCGCAGACCAGTATCGATAGCCGGCTCGAAAACTTCGATAAACTCATAAAACTGCTCGAACAAACGCCCGAATACATGCCCAACGAAGAAGAGCTGCAAACGGCAAGCCTCATAGCATTATGCAGCAAATTAAAAGAGCTTAACCAAGCGGCAGTAGCTGCTTCAAAAGCAATCACCAATGCCCGTACAGCCCGCAACGAAGTGCTTTATGACCCCAAAACCGGTATCATTACCACCGTACAGGCTGTGAGGAAATATTTAAGGTCGGTTTTTACTGTCGGCAGTTCACAATACAAGCAAATAAGCAAACTTAGTTTCCGGATTTCTAAATAATCGATTAGTATTTCGTGAAATTGCTTCGCTAAACTGATGACCGGGCATTGAATATTATTGACGTTGGTCATTAGGTCGCTTTGTTCAATTGATTAAATAATCAGTTTGTTAAGATAACGGACTTGTTAGTTTACATAATTTTGCCATTTACTTAAATAATCGAACCGTTTGTTTATATAATCGAACCGTTCATTTTCATTATTGTTCCGCTAATTTATAAAATTGAACCGTTCATTTATATATTCGTTCCGTCCATTTATAAAATTGAATCGTTCATTTGCATAATCGAACCGTTTGTTTATATAATCGAACCGTTCATTTATAAAATCATTCCTGTCGTTTATAAAATCGGTTCTGTCATTTGTAAAATTGGTTCTGTCATAATCATTATAAAAAGATATATTTATCAAATAAGGAACATATTCAAAATAAAATCCCCATTCCAGGTAAGCTTGCCCGTTAGGGCAACAACGTCAATAGAACCGGAGCCATTCCGACCTCTTTTCCCGTAGGGAATAAACCTCTGTGGTGGGTTGATGTCCTACGGACAAAGGATATATAATCCTTGAATACATCTCTATTGACGTGAAAGTCCTAACGGACTATTTCAAATGCGAATAATGATATTTTTGGGAATATTATTTTGTTTTCATTCCTAAGAAATATTTGAATATAAAAACTAAAATGACAATAAAAATATTCGAACCAAAAAATTGTAGCAACGACCAACTACAGACATTTTTCGACATTGTTGTAGAAGGAAATCAAGTTGATATGCATAGATTGCTGAACAGAATAAAAGCTGCATATTTCCTATCTTTCTGTGAATTGAACAACGAAGTTATTGGTATAGCTTCTATTAAAAATCCGAGTATGAAGTATAAGAAAAAGACTTTTAAAAAAGCAAACGTTGAGGAATTTGCGGATAACTTTGATTATGAAATTGGCTACGCTGTGACAAAAGAAACTCATCGCAGAAAAGGAATAAGTATGCAGTTAATCAAATCATTAATGGGCAAAAGTACTTCTAAATCATTTTATGCAACGACAAAAAATGATGGTATGCGACATCTTTTGGAAAAAATTGGATTTGAAAGACTTGGTGGTAATTACACAAATGATAATAACGAAACTCTAACCCTTTATCGTTATAATGGAAAAAAATAACTCTCATTTAGCAGGTGAATATTTTGTTGCTGCTGAACTTTATAGAAGAAGTTTTTCAGTCGGTATGACACTTGGCAATGCAAAATCAATTGATTTATTCGCTAATAAAAATGACAAGACAATATCAGTCCAAGTAAAAGCGATTAAGAACAAAAATAGCGTTGGATGGCCAATGACAAAAGAAGCATTTATTGAAAGTGTTTTTTACATTTTTGTAAACTTAAATAACTTAGCAAACCCAGAATATTTTGTGCTAACAGCTTCTGAAGCAAGAGAAAAGTATAAGCAATATGCAACAAGAGGAATTATTAGCTTGACATCATTAAAGAATGAAACATTTCAGGATCGTTGGGATAAACTTGAATTTTAATCACTTCGGACAGAAAAAAACCCGAACCGCTAATTTACGGTCTACCTTTAGGGCGAGGCGACGAATGGGTTTGAAAGTTTGTCGTCTGCATATCACCGTTCATCTCGGCAGACAAAGACGTGCGCCGCAGCTCGCCTCAAAAGCAGCCGCCGATCCGTTGGCTGCCATGCCGCCAGAGTGGACAAGACAGATAAATTGTAAATTGACAAAACATGATTAGAACAGCAGCAGAATTTGTTCGACTTAGGCAAAGCGAAAATTTGGAAGAACAATCAAAAGCAAGCCGAGAACCTGCGGAAATTGAGACATGGTTAGAAATTATAGATAAACATCCAGAACTTAAAATTTGGGTTGCACATAACAAGACAATTCAAATAGAAATTCTTGAAATTTTATCTGACGACATTGACCCAATTGTTCGTGAAACAGTTGCCAGAAAACGAAAAATAAGTGACACAATATTTGATAAACTTTCGCAGGACACGGACGAGAATGTTAGATATGCCTTAATGTGGAATACAAAAATATCCGCAGACAAAATAAAGAAGATAAAAGTTGACGACTCTGAATGGTTAAAGATGAAACTTGCCGAAAGACTTGAAAACAAAGAACAATATGAAACCAAAAATTAGAGAAAAATCGTTAGTGACGTTTGACGAGAGTTTGGAAATTAAAATTAACGATTATCCATTTGCGACAGATTTGCCGTTAATATTTTTAGGTGAAATTGTCAATATGCCTGAACATGGAATTTTTATCGGAAAATCAGGCAAGATTTATCAAGGATATCACATTTGGAGCTTTAGAGAACTGACAGATGATGAAATATAGGATGATAAAAGCCGAACCGCCAAACTAATAACTAATAAGGCTATGTGTGGCCTCCGGCCAAGCACATAGCCTGAGTTGTACTAAATCCGTTGTACTTCCGGTATGTATCTATGGGGATTAATAACGATTTTCGTGTTTCATTCAACAATAATTTAAGATTAAGTGGAGCTGTTTCCAGTAAATTTAGCTGTATGACGATGCCTGTGGAGGTAAAAACCTTACCTGCAAGCCATGCTGCCCGGGATTATTTCCACCAGCGTGCAATACGCGGTCTGTCCGTTCCTTTCGGTACGGATGACGGGTATTCATCAGCAGGCAGCAGGCAGCAGTCCATGGCATGGCAGGGTATGGCGGCGATCGTGCCGGGAGGAATGTTTCCACAACCACCATCGTATCCTGTTTGCATACCGGGCAATAACACGGTCGGTATCCCAGGCGTTGCTGTGCTACCATGCGTCGTTCCTTTCGCGGAACCTTTTCCACGGGCTGTTGACCGGCAGCCTGGCGGACATCATCCAGCAACGCACGGTTCGAGGGCGCGAAGATGCCGTAGTAACGTATCCTGCGGAAGCCCCTGTTCTGGATGTGCAGCACAAAGCGCCGCAGGGCCATTACCCTTTGCCGGTTGTTATCCCTGTAGTCGCGCCAGGAAAAGGAGACCGTCTGCCCGTTAATGCTCTTGATGCGGTGGTTACCGATAGCCGCCTTGTGGGTGTAGCGTCCCAGGTATTCCACCACGCCGGCCAGTCCCCGGAAGGGAGGCTTGGCATAGACGTTGAATACCTTTTCGCTGACCGTGGGCGCCTTCACTCCCCGCTGTTTGAGCATGGTGGACATCTCCGAAAGGAACTTGCCCCGGAAGACCGCCGCCATCTGCTGGACAGGGAACAGGTACGGGGCATCTCCATCCACATACCGCCCTTTGACCCACTGGTTAAGGTAGTCCAGCCCTCCGTCGGGAACGATACAGTGCACATGGGGATGCAGGGTGAGGGTCTGTCCCCAAGTATGCAGCACGGCCACCATACCGGTCTGTGCACCCAGGTAACGGGGATCACAGGCAAACTGTTCCACCGTCTGCCAGGCAGTGCGGAACAAGATGTGTTGCATCTGATCCCTGAAGGCAAGGAACAGACCGTTCAGGCTTTCGGGAACAGTGAACACCACATGGAAGTAGTTGCCGGCAGGCAGCAAGCCGGTCAACTGCTCGATCCACATCTCCTTATCCGTATTCTGGCACTTGGAACAATGGCGGTTGCGGCACGAGTTGTAGCTGATGCGAAGGCTGCCGCATTCCGTGCAGGCATCCACATGACCACCCAGGGCCCGGGTACGGCAATTACCGATGGCCTGCAATACCGCCTGACGGTATCCGTCCACAGCAGACGCAGCCAGGTAACTGCTACCGAACTGCCGGATGATGCCGGACAGCTCAAATGCAGGTTTCATGACCTATGCTTTGACTGCATCAAAATGGTAAAGCCTGTCCAGGGGGGAGAACGTACGGCTACTCTCACGGTCGATCGCATGGAGGTAGACCATGGTGGTTTTTACACTGCCGTGGCCCATCAGGTCTTTCACATGCAGGATATCCATGCCCATTTCAAGCAGGTGGGTGGCATACGAGTGGCGAAGTGTATGCAGGGTAGCACGCTTGCGTATGCCGGCTTTCTTCACCGCTTCATGCATGATCCATCCCACACCCTTCTGACTGATAGGTGTGCCGGACAGATAGCCATTGAACAGGTAAACCTTGGGACGCGCTTCACTGTAATACTTCCGCAAGCCTTCCAGCAAGCATCCGGCCAACGGGACATAACGATCCTTGCGGTTTTTTCCGGCACGGATACGCAGTTGCATGCGGTCGGAATCCACGTCTTCTATCCGCAGGGAACGCAACTCGGATACCCGCAGCCCTGCCGAATAAACCAGAGCCAGCAATACCCGGTGCTTGCGGTCGGACGGAGCCGAAAACAGACGTTTGCACTCCGACTGGCTCAACACCACCGGCAGACGGCTCTCCTTGCGGATGGAGGGCAGCCGGGCCGCTTTCCGGTTAATACCAAGCGCCTTGTTATAGGCACGCAACCCGTAGATGGTGTGCTTGAACTCCGATTGAGACGGGCACTTGACACTGTTACGCATCTCGGCAAGGTGCGCGTTGACCTGGTGGGTGGTCAGGCTTTCGGGCAAGGCCCCGAAGCGCAGGGCTACAACGGCGATCTTGCGGCCGTAGTTGTCAATACTTTTTACGGACCTGCCGCCGGCAAGCATCATGTTGAGGAACTTTTCGTAGCTTTGTCCAAAACCCGGCACTGCTTCAATGGCGCGTTCTACTAATGTTTTTGTCTTCTTCATACAATTTATGATTAGGTGAAAAAATGAATAAAGGTATGAAGAGCAAACGATCCCGCCTCCGGGCGGGATTTAGTACAACTTGCGGTCTGCTTGCAGCGGGCGGATCCTCCGCACGAGTGAGCAAAAAGCTGAGCTCTGCTTGAGCTTTTTCGAGCGAGAAGGAGGAGGCCGAAGGCAAAGTGTGGTTGACAAGGCCTGTCGCCCCGCGCCGCCTTTTGTCCCGGTGGACAGTTTAACGCCTGCAATACCTATTATGATACATTTCGCGTAATTAAGTCAACGGATGACAATGTGGAGGAAATCACAGCCGAAATATTCAAAATACCAAAATGGGTGGGATTAGTTGATGAGTATAAGATAATTATCAAATCGCTTTTAAAAAGACAGGTAAATGAAAAACATAAAAAAGGAGACAATAACAATCCGGGAAATAAGACAGAGTGAATTGGAAAGCTTGCTCAGATTGATTTGAAATTGCGATTGACAACGGACGACAAAATCAAATTTATTGTTAATCCCGTTTGCGGACATACATTCACAATAAATGTATCATGCTCGCAAACGGGATTAACAATATAATGAAAGGTTAAACCTTATTTTTTATTGGATAATAATCCTTTGCAATCCATCGGTTTATCAGTGGTAATATAATCCACGCCGGCAGCGATCATTTCCTGCATGTCCGCTTCCTTATTTACCGTCCATACATTCACTTTCATTTTCAGCTTGTGGGCTTCTTCAATCCAGTTCTTGTTCTTTTGAAGGACATTAAGATGGTAGTCTATCCCGTTTATCTTGAGCGCTTTCAATTCTTGTGGGGCGAGATCGCCGTTGAGGTAAGCTACTTCAGCTTTCGGGGCCAGCCGCACCAATTCCTTACATACATTCAGGCTGAATGCAATATATTCTGTTTGTTTTTTCACCCCGGTTTTTTTTACCATTTCCACAACAGCTGCAGTTGCACGGTCTTCTTTATCCTTGGTGTTATGAGATTTGATTTCGAGGATAAGCTTGGTTTTCTTGTCCTTTTTACCTGCGAGGAGATATTCCTCCAGCAAGGGTAGTTTTTCACCATTTTTCAGCCGGATATCTTTCAGCTTTTCGTATGGCGTATCATCTATTCTCATTCCCTCGATGGTGGCATCGTGGTTGACGATCAACACGCCGTCGGATGTCATCCACACGTCGAATTCAGCGCCGTAAATATGTAATTCCTGGGCTTTCTGCAACGAAGCGATCGAGTTTTGTGCAGAGCCTTCGCAGTCCCAGTAACCGCGATGGGCTATCACTTTCGTTTGGGCAACCATGGTCGTTAATGAAAATGTTGCCATCAAAAACATGCATGTTAAGTGTTTAATTTTCATGATGATATTTTTTTGAAATAATTTGGTTTGAATACTGCAAAATTAATCTGATTTTTTGAATACCAGGTAGACAGTTATTCTCAATTTTCAATTGTTTACAACATTCCAGTCAATCAGGTATATTTCGGCCGGTTCATCCTTTGCGTCGCCAAACTGCTTTAACTTCTGAAAAATCATCGGGTATTTTTCCTGTATGAAAGTAGCAACCCGTTCGACAGTATTGATCGTTTGTCCGTTCTTGAGGTTCGGATTCAACCGCAGGTTTGCTGTAAGGAGATGAGTTACGTTGGCCTGGCGTATTGGCATTAATAATGAATCAGGATAATATATGGCTGTTTGCGCTTTGGCCTTCTTTACAAACGGGCTGAATTCAGAGGGTGAAGTGATGATTTTTTGGCTTGCAAAATGCATGGAAAACTGCCGGATAAACTCATGGTCTTTAACAGCGAAGTAATATGCTTCGTTCAGTAGAATACGGGCTTCGCAATGTCCCATTATTGCATTGTACATCTGGTCGTTCATCCCTTCGAGCGGAATGATATTATATGCCAGGCTATCTGTTTTCCACCGTTCATAAAAAGCATTGAAGCTGCCGCTGTTTACCCGGTAAATTCCATAAAATTTCTTGCCTTTGCCGTAGACGGATGATATTGAAGGTTTGCGGCAGGCAACCAGTGTATTTTCGGGTAGGTTGTCACCAATCCAGGCCGATGCTTTTGCATAATGTAACCAGTCGGGCGTGAGGCCACTGTATTCATCTTTCAGTTTTCCGGTTTTTTCGGTGGCTTCCGATGTATCGGTTAATGTACAGGATAGGATGATGACTACCGGTACAAATAACAGGAACTGGAACGAACGGAGCCGTGGCAGTTTCAACAAGTAATATAAGGCCGAAACAAGTAACAATATCATCAGCGGGAAGGCCGGTACGATCAATCGGTATTGATTCCATGTAGTTTGAAGTATGACAAATGAGACGACCAGGAACATTCCGGTAGCGATTCCTGAAAAGAACAAATATCTGTTTCGTTTATATGAGAAACAAATACTTGTTAATCCCAATAGATATACCAGTATGGTGATTGCCGGTATGGGGGCGCCGTAGATGCCTTCGACAGTGAACATCTTACGTAAGCCGAGCATGACCAGGAAAAAACGTGAAATATATTGGTTGGAGTTTGTCCAGAAACGATTGATGAAACCAGCTAAATCTTCACGGCCAAGTTCGGGTTTGTAAAAATCCTTATTCAGTAACGACGCGCCTTGTCCGCTTGCTTGTATGGATGCATCGCCCCAAAGGATCACCTTCAACAACTGGGCAATACCAAAGCAGGCAATAAAACATACCGCAAACCAACCGATATTTTTCCATTGCCTGTAAATGATGAAATATCCGATGATTGCCAAAAACAGGGAATATCCGATGCTTCGTGTCATGATGACGCCCAAAAGGATAGCGGCCAGCAATGTGTGTCTTTTGAGTTCGGCAGGAAGAGTAAGTTTGCCGGATTGTCCTTCGCGGTCGACAAATAATTTGAAAAAAACAAACATGAGTAATGCCTGCATGAACATGTAAAAAGCTTCGCTGTATGTTTGGCTTGCGAAATACAACAAATACGAATTGACAGATACGAGCAGCAATGTGATAAAGAGTAGGGTGGGAGGGATGCGGCGCCTGAATGCCAGGAACATGAAGTATATGCAAGCCAGCATGCTCAACATTGAAAAAATTTTAAATGCTTTGATGGACATTCCGAAAATGACATCCACCACACTCAGTACGATGGGGTACAGCGCTCCCTGGTAACCGGGAAATACGAACTCTTTCAGGAAAGCATGGGCTCTGAGGATATATTCGGAATCGTCACCTCCGGCACTTACGCGCGGATCATACAATAAAATGCTTGTTAACAACGTAACTCCAAATAATATCCAAAACCAAATTTGTTCGTATTTGGCAAAGAAAGAATCACACTTGTCAAAGAAAGTCTGAATTTCTGTTTGGTTCTTCTTTTTTTTATCTTTCATTTGTCAGTATTTTGAATTTTATTTGTGACAAAAATAGAATATAAAAATAATATGAACAAAGCCGATGTGTTGAATTTTTACCGTAGCACTGCCGTAAAACGGGAAAAGTGGAACCGGCGTAACCGATTTTATCACCGCTCGCTTGAGAAATATTTTTCATTCATCATTCCTCCCGGCCGCCGTGTGTTGGAATTGGGCTGCGGCTCGGGTGACCTGTTGAATGCGGTGCAACCCGGTTATGGTGTCGGCATCGACTTTGCCCAAGAAGTCGTCGGCATAGCTACGCGGAAATACGCACACTTGCACTTTCATGTCGATGATGCAGAATGTTTGCAACTGGATGAGACGTTCGACTATATCATCCTGAGCGATATGATGGGATGCTTGTGGGATGCCCAGGCTGCCATCCATCATATCCGCAGATTATGCCACCGGCAAACGAAGATTGTCATTTCGCAATACAATTTTATGTGGGAGCCGTTTGTGAAGTTCCTCGAATGGATTGGATTGAAACAACAACAGCCAAACCAGAACTGGTTTTCGGAACAGGATGTAAAAGGATTATTGAATCTCGAAAACATACAGACGGTCAAGATCGACCATAAGATATTGTTACCGGTGTATATCCCGGTATTGAATTTCCTGTTTAATACGATTCTTGCCAACCTGCCATTGTTCAATAAGTTGGATCTTATCAGCATCATTACGGCTCGCCCCCTGTTGGATGAAGATACGAAGGCGTCGGTGTCCATCGTTATTCCGGCGCGTAACGAACACGGCAACATCGAAAATGCCATCAGGCGTACGCCTGTGTTTAGTTCACACCAGGAGTTTATCTTCATCGAAGGTAACTCGTCCGACAACACCTACGAAGAAATGCTCCGCGTGCAGGCGGCGTATCCCGGTAAGGATATTAAAGTGATGCGGCAGAGCGGAAAAGGTAAAGGAAATGCTGTGCGCGAGGCTTTTGATATAGCCGGTGGCGACATACTGATGATACTGGATGCCGACCTGACCATGCCGCCCGAAGAATTGCCCAAGTTTTATGATGCTTTAGTACATCATAAAGGTGAGTTTATCAACGGTTGCCGTCTGGTATACCCAATGGACAAAAATGCCATGCGCTTCCTGAACCTGTTGGGTAATATGTTTTTCGGCTGGTTCTTTTCATTCCTGCTTGGCCAGCGCCTGAAAGATACGTTATGCGGCACCAAGGTTCTTTACCGTACCGATTACCAACATATCAAGGCTAACCGCAATTACTTCGGGGATTTTGACCCTTTCGGGGATTTCGATTTGTTGTTCGGCGCGGCCAAGCTCAACCTGAAAATTACAGAAGTGATTATACGTTATAGGGACCGTGAATATGGTTCCACGCAGATCAGCCGTTTTCGTCACGGGTTGTTGCTGATGCGCATGAGTATGTTTGCCGCCCGGAAAATAAAATTTATGTGATTGGTTTGAAAAAGATGCACTAATTTTGCGCCCGATTTTTCAGAAGCTTATGACCAACTATCATACCCGTCCTGTTTTATGGACAAAGGATTTCGTATTCGTATTCGTATCCAACCTGTTGTTGTTTTTTTCGTTCTACATGCTGGTACCGGTGTTGCCGTTCTACCTGCTCGAAAACCTGGGAACCAGCGGTTCGTTGGCCGGGATCATATTGTCGCTCTATACCATATCGGCGCTCATGATGCGTCCTTTTTCGGGCTTCCTGGTCGATACATTTGCCCGTAAACCGTTGTATCTGATTTGCTACGCATTCTTCTGCCTGGTATTTGCAGGTTATGTAGTCGCTGCCACGCTCACGTTGTTCATCATCCTTCGTGTTCTGCACGGCTTGGCTTTTGGTATCAGTACGGTAAGCGGGAGTACGGTGGCTGTGGATGTCATGCCGTCCGAGCGGCGCGGCGAAGGTATCGGCTATTTCGGGATGGCAGCTAATATTGCAATGGCTGTGGGACCAGTGGCCGGAATATGGCTACATCATCATTATTCGTTCAACGTCGTGTTTCTGTCGGCTTTTGTTTCGGGCGTCGTTGGTTTTTGCACCATCCTGCCCATCAGACCGATCATCAAAGATCTTCCGCAACCCCAACAGGCATTATCGCTCGACCGTTTTATATTGTTGAAGGGATTACCTTGTGTGGCGCTGCTTTTCTTTATTGGTCTGAGCTATGGTACAGTAGTGAATTACATAGGGTTATACAGCGCCTCATTTGATGCCCACGCAGGTATTTTCTTTATCTTCATCTCCGCAGGGCTTATTCTGGCACGTGTTTTATCAGCACGAGCCATCAACAACGGAAAAATCACACAGATGGTTTATGCAGGCGCTGTCATACTGGTTGCTTCATTCATATTGCTGGCATTTTGTAACAGTTCTTACCAGCTTTACTTTACGGCATTTTTGCTGGGCGCAGGGATGGGATATACCAATCCGGCATTCCAAACCATGCTGATCAACCTGGCCGAACACAACCAACGCGGCACAGCCAATGCTACCTATTACACCTTTTGGGACCTGGGTGTGGGACTGGGCACTGTTATGGGCGGCGCCATGATTGAACGCTTGAATTTCGAGTGGCTCTACTTTATTTGTACGGTATTTCTCGTGCTGGGTTTGGTTTATTATGGTGTAATAACAGTCGGTTATTTTAAAAGGAATAAATTAAGGTAGTGTTAAGTTAAGAATTAAAAATTGAGAATTAAGAATTCAGAATTGCAATGCACACAATTTTAATTAATTGGTATTTTTCATAACGTGACTTTATAATTAACATATCAGTAGGTAGAAATCGAGAAAAGAATACTCATTATTGCGCTTCTTTTCTAAGAGGTCCACTAGTAGGATTTACAGGTTCCGTATGTTCTTCCAGTACAAGTATTAATCCGCTATCAGCAGTTATATTTATTTCCTTTTTTATACAACCAATACCTAAAAAAATCAAGGGCTGGTTTACATCATCAATGTCCAACTCGAAATATCCGTCACTTATATTAGTAGCAAAAGATTCCCTTTTTATCCCATCTATATCTGTAGCTGTTATCCATGTCCAAATCGGGCCTTTAGTTACATTATTAAAAATATATCCCCTAATTTTTTTTTCTGAAACTGTTGTGTAATTTTTACGAATCACCCTGTCATCGATAGCAGCATTGAATGTTCTCAAGGTAAGCCAATGTAGAGATTTTGAGTCGGACGAATGAACATCATCTCTGGCCATTTCCACTTCCGTACTGGTGTTCTTTTCAAAGATCACATCGCTTTTTTTGATATATTTTCCATTGTTGTACAAAAGAATGGCATCATAATTCCCTGACAACCAATTATAATAACGTCTATTATTTTTAACGGTATCAAACAGATGGATTTCACCGGATTCCTTAGATTGAAATAACAGGTTGGCAACTCCTGACTGGTCTTTTTCGTAAGGCAGTTTAAATTTTATTTTCATATCTAAACATATAATATAAATCTCTTCCGGATGCCATTTGAATGCCCTGTCAATCGTTACCCTTTTCACTTGTCCATTGATAATTTGAACCACTTCTGGGGACTGTTTGATAGTATCAGCCACTGACGTTTTTTTTGAATTTTCCGGATGAGCAAAAATCGGCTGAGTAAAGCAAGCAAATACAACCGTGATCAATATGTATATACAGTTTGATTTCATTTGTTTTTTGAATTTGGTTGATACGTAAATGGTATATGATTCCGTCTGTTGTAACCTTCATTATTTTAAATATTTCAAACCTTGAGTCCACTCCGAAAACCCCATTTTAGCCATTTTCACCCCCGCCAAAAGCCTTGTGAATAGGATTTTTTAGAAAAAAGACTTTTCTGAGGAGGGCTCAATATTCATTACAGATATCTATTTTGAATCTTTTTTTGCTTTCCCAGATACAGGCAATACAAGAATAAGTCCACTATTTACCGTTATGCCCGGTTTTTCTATATGATTATGCGCAACGCCACCGACATAAAGTGATTGTTTGGTATCATCCTTGTTGCCACATTCAAAATATCCATCATAAGTCGTCTCTGCCCATTTATTACCAATACGAACATAACCCATAAATCCGGATGCTGAAAAAATATCATCTCCCAACGCTGAAAACATATATCCTTTGATTACAGATTTCGACCCGGTCCTATCACTTTTGTTCGACCCTAAATTTAATACTGCATGATCAAAAGCCCGAAGTGTTTTTTTCCACTGTTTGGAAACCGAGGAGGATGGTTTTATACGCTGCTTTTTCATGTCAACCTCAAGGCCGTTTTCAAAGATAATATTATTACATCTGACGTATTTACCATTATTGTACAGCAGTACGACATCATATTTGCTTCCCGATGATAACGGAGTGAAATAGCGTTTCTTATTTTTTATGGTATCCAGCAAAAGAATTTCACCGGATTTTTTGGATATAAAAAACAAATTATGCACACCGGACTGATCCGGCTCATGAGGAAGCCTAAAACTCAGACTTAGGTCGGGTATTATGAAATAGAACATTTCAGGATGCCATTCCCGATCTTCTCTTGTTCCCGGATCTTTTCTTGCTTTCCCAAATACAGGCAACACAATAAGAATTCCACTATTTACCTCTATGTTCGGTTTTATTATATGACCAGACCAATCCCCAGAGACAAAAATAGGTTGCTCAGTATTATCTTTATGATCAAATTCAAAATATCCATCAGTAGCGGCAACCTGTTTCCTTTCACCTTCTCCATAACCGATGCGAACAGTAGCCAATCTGTCTCCTAAAAAAGCATCACCTCCCGATGCTGAAAGCACATATCCTTTGGTTACATATTCCGACATAGTCCTATCATAGCTGTCCGACACTCGATCGTTGATGGCATCATCAAACGCTCTAAGTGTTTTTTTCCACTGTTCAGAAACCGGATCGGATGATTCAATACGCTGATTTCTCATGTCAACCTCAAGGCCGTTTTCAAAGATAATATCATTACATTTGACATATTTCCCGTTATTGTACAGCAGTATGGCG
This sequence comes from Bacteroidales bacterium, assembly GCA_031547085.1. Classification (GTDB taxonomy): domain Bacteria; phylum Bacteroidota; class Bacteroidia; order Bacteroidales; family UBA4181; genus JAIRLS01. The sequence continues at coordinate 9,271 of JAVBSH010000074.1, read as the reverse complement.
TCATAACAGTCTCCTGGCGAAAACGGGGTGAAATAGCGTTGATTATCTTTTATAGTGTCTAACAAAATAGTTTTACCAGATTCTTTAGATATAAAAAAGAAATTATGCACACCGGACTGATCCGGTTCGTAAGGGAGCCTAAAACTCAAACTTAACTTGGGCAATACGACATAGAACATTTTGGGATGCCATTTATCTATATCAGCCAATGACGTTTTTTTCGAATTTTCCGGATAAACAAAAATAGGCTGAGTAAAGCAAGCAAATACAACTGCGATCAATATGTATATACAGTTTGATTTCATTTGTTTTTTGAAATTGGTTGATACGTAGATGATATAAGATTCTGTCTGTTGTAACCTTCATTATTTCAGACCTTACAAAGTTAATCAAAATATTCTGTAACATGTTTTTCTTTTCCTCATTCCTATTTGAAATCACACGGATATAGCTCGAAAATGCCATAATAAGTATCGTATCAACATCTTATCAACATTGTTAATAACTACTTTTTACCCGATGGTGTTACATCCGACAAAAAGCATTATCTTAGCTGATTCTTTTTTGAGAGAAATAATTGAGTGATAATTAAAAAATAAAATGCAAGAATTCGAGGAAAGGATTATACCGGTCAACATCGAAGAAGAGATGAAAACGTCCTACATAGATTATTCTATGTCGGTTATTGTATCACGGGCGTTGCCTGACGTACGCGACGGCTTGAAGCCGGTGCATAGGCGGGTGTTGTTCGGGATGTCCGAATTAGGGGTTTTTGCTGGCAAACCCCATAAAAAATCTGCCAGAATCGTAGGGGAAGTACTTGGTAAATATCACCCGCACGGCGATAGTTCAGTATACGATGCCATGGTGCGCATGGCACAACCTTGGTCGTTGCGTTACCCATTGGTCGACGGACAGGGTAACTTCGGTTCGGTGGACGGTGACCCGCCTGCAGCAATGCGTTACACTGAGGCCCGTTTGAAAAAGATTGCCGAAGAAATGATGGCTGACATCGAAAAGAATACAGTCGATTTTCAACTCAATTTTGACGACTCGCTTGAAGAACCTAAGGTAATGCCCAGTGGGTTCCCCCAGTTGCTTGTCAACGGTTCGTCGGGGATTGCCGTGGGAATGGCTACCAACATGGCGCCGCACAACCTCACAGAAGTTATCGATGGTGTTATTGCATATATCGATAACAACGACGTCACGGTTGACGAATTGATGCGATATATCAAGGGGCCCGACTTCCCGACGGGCGCTATCATACACGGTATACAAGGGATCAGGGACGCTTACGAAACGGGACGTGGACGTGTGGTGATCCGTGCCCGGTCGGAAATTGAAATAATGTCCAGCGGCCGTGAGGTTCTTGTCTTCAAAGAAATACCATATCAGGTAAACAAAGCCCTGTTGCTGGAGCATATCGCTGCCTTGGTCAACGAAAAGAAATTAGAAGGCATATCGTACGCCAACGATGAATCAGACCGCGAGGGGATGCGTATTGTTGTGAAGCTCAAAAAAGAAGCTAACGCCAATGTTGTTCTCAATAACCTGTTCAAATATACGCAACTTCAGACCTCGTTCAGCATCAACAATATTGCGTTGGTCGATGGCCGTCCGAGGCAGCTTGGTCTCAAAGATCTGATACATTATTATGTGAAGCACCGCCACGAAGTGGTTGTCCGTCGCACCGAATTCGAACTCAAAAAAGCGCTCGAACGCCTGCACATTATTGAAGGGTTGTTGATTGCGCAGGACAACATCGATGAGGTGATCCGGATTATCCGGGCATCGGCAAGTCCTGCGGACGCCATCAAGGGATTGATGGAACGTTTCGGTCTTTCCGAGTTGCAGGCGCAAGCTATTGTCGACATGCGTCTCCGCCAGTTGACCGGACTGGAACGCGACAAACTGCAAGCCGAACATGACGAATTGACTAAGCTGGTGGCACACCTCAACGAAGTGTTGGCCAACGAAGGCATGCGTATGGACATCATCAAGGACGAGTTAACGGTGATTAGGCAAAAATATGGTGACGAACGCCGTACAGAAATTAAGCCCAATGCTGAGGAATTCAATCCTGAAGATTTCTATGCCGACGACGACATGGTAATTACCATTTCACACTTGGGTTATATCAAACGTACGCCGCTGTCGGAGTTCAAGACGCAGAGTAGGGGAGGAGTGGGGTCTAAAGGAAGTTCCACCCGTCGCGACGAGGATTTCCTTGAGCACCTGTTCCATGCTTCGATGCACAACACATTGTTGTTGTTTACCGAAAAAGGCCGTTGTTTCTGGGTGAAGGTATATGATCTGCCGGAAGGTACTAAAACTTCGCAGGGACGTGCTATTCAGAACATCATCAATATAGATTCCGACGATCAGGTAAAAGCGTATATCAATGTGAAAACGCTTGCCGACGAAGAATATATCAAAAACCATTTCATAGTGATGTGTTCGCGCAACGGTGTGGTGAAGAAAACCATGCTCGAAGATTATTCGCGCCCGCGGCAGAACGGTATCAATGCCATTACCATCCGCGAAGGCGACAGCCTTATCGAAGCGAAGCTCACCACTGGTAAATGCGACATTCTTTTGGCATTGTATTCGGGTCGTGCCGTACGGTTCCCCGAAGAAAAGGTTCGAGATATGGGACGTACCGCATCGGGCGTGCGTGGCATTACGTTGAATGAAGAAATGTCCAATGACCAGGTGATTGGTATGGTATGTTTCGAACCGGGTGACACTTCGCGCCAGATACTGGTGGTATCGGAAAAAGGATACGGTAAACGCTCGGATATTGAGGATTACCGTATCACCAATCGCGGCGGTAAAGGTGTAAAAACAATCAATATTACCGAAAAAACCGGTAACCTGATTGCTATCAAGGCCGCTGGAGATGACGAGGACTTGATGATCATCAACAAGTCGGGTCTAACCATCCGTATGCATGTGTCGGATATCCGTGTAGCCGGCCGTGCCACACAAGGTGTAAAGTTAATCAACCTGCGCGGTAGTGATATGATTGCATCTGTGACACAGGTTCCACGTGCAGAGGATGAAGAGGAAGCGGTTGAAAAACCTGCTGAAGACGGCACAGCGGAACAAGCTGATCCTTCTGTAAGCCCGGATGTTCCTGAAACACCGGAATTGCCGCAACCCGACGAAAATAAGGAAGAATAATTGAATATTGATCAAAAACACCCGTTTCGGTAAAATGAGACGGGTGTTTTTTTGTCGATAGAATTAAATCTGAAACCTTTTTGACATCGCAAACACGAAACAATGGAACGATTGCACTATATTTGTTAGATTGGTGTCTGATGTCAATATATTTTCAGGACAACGGCATCAAAATTCTTGTCCACGAATTACATTGACTTAGCGAAGCGATCTCACCGAAAGCAATACACCCTTCACTCCAAAAGGGCAGATAAGCGTAACGATCAGATTAACTTCACCTTAATGCATTGCCTTACTTGATGGAAAACAGTCAAAAGTAAAGAAAAGAGCATCCCGGAGCAAGAGTTCCGTTTCTAAACTATGCACGGAAAACGCAAGAACGGATAAAACGATGTAATCATCTGAATCATTGGCGATAACTTCAATACTTTTCTCTCCGCTGCAAGCAGTAAAACAGCAGAATATTGTGTATTTGGGAAGAGTTTCCGTTACGAATGCGTTACCTGTTTTTGACAGGCGGCAACCGTTCAAATAATGGATATTTCCCTGAAAGAAAAAGACTTCAGGCGGATATTCGAATCAGGGACGTGTTTTGTCGGTTTTATGTCTGAATTTGGTTTCTTATTCGCTGAATCACAATATTATTGCATAATATTGATTAGCTCTGTAACAGTTAATTTTGTAACCTGTAAAAGAGTTAATTATGATGGAAGTAAAAGTGAATTTCTACCTAAAACGCAACGAGGAGAAAGCGGATGGAACGGTTCCCGTACTGGGACGCATCCGCATCGGAAAATCAATGGTGCAGTTCAGCGCCAAAGTCAGCGTTCCGGTATCCCTTTGGGATACCCCATCCGGCAGGGCGACCGGAAAAAGTAAAACCGCCACCTCGGTCAATGCCGTATTGGACAAGCTTTGTGTCGCCATCCACTGCGCATACCGGGATTTGCTGGCGAAAAAAGAAAACGTATCCGCCGTAGAGGTAAAAAATGCGTTTCAGGGTATCGCCTCCCAGCAGGATACCCTTGTCAAATACTACGAAGCGCACAACGAGCACTTTTTGAAAAGCGTCGGCGTGAACCGCTGCATGGAAACCTATAAACGCTACGGCATTTCCCTCACCCATCTGAAACGGTTCATGCGGAAGAAGTACAATGTAAGCGATATGGCTTTTCAGGCGTTGACCCCGTCGTTTGTCGCCGCTTACGACTACTACCTGCGCGTGGAGCTCCGCTTCGCGCCCCAAACGATTGTAAACATTATCGGCCAGCTTCGCCGGATTGTAAAGGTAGCCATCAACAACGGGCTTATCCGCAACGACCCGTTTACCGGCTACGAGTACATCACACCGCCCCTTGTCCCCAAATCCCTGACAGCCGGAGAGTTGAAGAAACTGACGAAGGCGAAACTTTCCCGCCCGAACCTAAATTTCATCCGCGACATGTTCCTGTTTTCATCGTTTACCGGCATCGCGTTCAGCGACATGCGCAACCTGACGGGACAGAACCTGTCCACGGCGGAAGACGGCATCCGGTGGATACACCTCAAAAGGAAGAAGACCGGAACGCCTTGCCATATCCCGTTGCTGGAAATCCCCTTTCAGCTGATTGAAAAATATAAGGGAATAGCGAAAGAAGGGAAATTATTCCCCATGATTAGTTGCAGCAAAACCAATATCTACCTCAAACGGATAGCAGCGGAATGTAGTATAGACAAGCGAATTACATTCCACATGGCACGACACTCGTATGCCAGCGTGGTTACGCTCTCGCAGAGTGTTCCGCTGGAAACGGTAGGCGAATTGTTGGGGCACAGGGATTGGCGGGCGACCCGTATCTATGCACAGGTAAGCCATGAGAAAATCGGTGAAGACATGCGGCACCTGAACAAACGGTTGTCCGTTAAGTATCGTTTTGCGGAAAATAATCCGGCAGAGGTAGCCCGATACTAATGAAAGGAGGAATAGAAATGAATACGGACATGAATAAAAGCAATCCCACGAATACCGTTTACAGCACCTTTGCCGTCCTGTTTTACATCAACCGGCAGAAGGTAAAGAAAAACGGCCTGTGCCCGCTGATGGGCAGGATATCCATCAATGCCGAAGTCGCCCAGTTTTCCGCAGGAATAGACATCGACCCGGCGTCGTGGGATGCGAAAGCATACCGCATGAAAGGTAAAAGCCGTCCTGCCGCCGAAGCGAACCGACACATTGAGGAGTTGACGGAAAAGATTAACCGGTATTATAAACAAATACTGGATGAACAGGGCTATATAACAGCCGAACTTGTCAAGAATGCCGTAAGCGGTATCGGCAGAAGGAAAGAAAACCTGCTGGAACTCTTCCGCGAGCATAATGAAGAATATGCCAAGCAGGCCGGTATTACCCGCTCCGAAGGGAGTATCCGCACCTATAACGCGGTATATAAGCAGGTGGAGCGTTTCCTGCATGTTCATTACGGTATGGAAGATATCCCAATGAAACAACTGGAATTATCGTTCATTGAGAAATTCGATTCCTTCCTGCGCATTGAACAGGATTTTACGGCCTATACGGTATCCGGCTATACAATAATCCTCCGGAAGATGGTTCGACGGGCGATGAGTCAAGGAATATTACACAAGAATCCTTTTGCAGCTTACATTCCGGAACAACCACCACGCAAGCGCAGGCACATGACCCGGGAAGAGCTGGAAAAATTCATGCATGTTCCGGTGGCATCCCAACGCCTGTGCCATACACGGGACATGTTCGTCTTTGCAACCTTCACAGGCTTATCGTACGCGGATATGTGCAACCTTTCGGAAGAAAATATTCATAAAGGCCGCAACGGCAGCCTATGGATTAGCATCGAGCGGCAGAAAACCGGCATCCGGTGTGATATACCCCTGCTGGATATTCCCCGGCAAATCATGGAAAAATACGCACCGGAACGTAAAGGCGGCAAGCTGTTCAACATGGTATCCATTTCCTGCGTGGAAGTCAATCTGAACAAAGTCGCCAAGCTATGCGGGATAGAGAAGCACATCACGTACCACATGAGCCGCCATAATTTCGGAACCCTTGTTACGCTCTCCCAAGGGGTACCGCTGGAAACCGTCAGCCAGATGATGGGGCACAAGTGTATCCGGACGACGCAGATATACGCCAAACTCACGCGGCAGAAGGTGAACGAGGACATGAAGAAGGTGAGCGAGCGTATCGGCCGGAAATATAAATTGCCCGTTCAGATTAGCAATAAACAATAAAAACGAATAAATATATCAATAAATTTGATTTACAGGGATTGTACGGGTTGGCAGGACTGAACGGGATAAACGGTTTGGGTAACGATCTGCCGGCAGCCTCAAAATATTCCTATCCCTGCATCGGAATTGGTTACCAAAACTAAAACCATGCATTATCTATCCGCTTCATTTGCATGCAAATGAAGCGGATAGATAATGCAAAAAAATTAATAAAGCGCCATGATATAAGGGAAAGAAAAAAGCAGATAGTATTTTGAACTATTAACAGTTTTCTACTAACAGTATGGTTAATAATGACTATTGATAGATAATTACCAATTACAGGAGCAAAATACCACTGAATACCAGTCCAAAATTACTATACACCTAATCATCAAGGTCTATTGGACGAAATTACAAAATATTCAGGCACATACGCCATTTTAGATATTTCCGCATACACTTTTACGGCAATTGTTTTGAATAAATCAAGTGTCAGTGCTTCTGATTCAATACAATTGGACGTTTTTTTGTCAGGTCGCCCACTGTATGCTATCACATCATTTAGTTTCAGGTCGATCAATTCGAAATAACAGCTTTCAACCGTTAGTCCGTTAGCTTTCATACATTTTGTGAAATAATAATCCAAACTTCCCAAATTCACAGGTTTGATGTTGTGATAGATATATTGATGAAGTCGAAGTACTTTTCGGTGGTCAAAAATATTGTAATGGAATAGAAATGAGGTATCGCGTGTTTCGATGGTTCTGCTTACATAACTTATGGTATCGGGCGGCCAGCAAAAGAATGAATAGAAACTTTCGGGATCGTTGGCAACAATCCGTGATCTCAATTCGTTATCGACTGCAACTTCTAACGCATAATTCATTATTCTTTCACACCTTGCAGTATCTACGGGGTTTGCGAGATATGTTTTGTTTGAACATCTTGTTAAAGAGAATTGCATTGAAAAAAATACGATCACAATGCTTGTTATGGTGACTATTCGATTAAAATTTCTCATTGCTGCAATATTTAAGCAGCAAATTAATATAGAATTTATTTCACATTTTTTGAAAATATTTCAAAAAACTTGAATTACGACTTTTACAAATTTTTGGTACATAACTTTTCGTATTTTTGTCGAAATAAATAAAGAACGATTATGGAAGCGGAAGTAGATAGAAGAACAAGGGGAAATATACATCAGGGAAACAATGTCAAACGATTTCGTAGATTATTTGGTTTTAGTCAGGAACAACTTGCTGAAAAACTGAATATGACGCCCTCGAATCTTTCCAAAATTGAAAAGAAAGAATTGATAGACAATGATATGTTAGGAAAAATGGCAAAAGAATTAAATTTACCGATTGAGATATTAAGAGATTTAAGCGACGAAGCAGCGATGAATTTTATCTCAAACTCCTTTGAAAATATGGGAACAGGTATATACGGCATGAGCAATACAAACCACGTCGAAGGATGTACCTTTGTTCCTGTTGAAACAATTTTCAAAATATTTACGGAGAAGGAACAACTTTTACGCGATAAGTTGGAATTGACCGAAGAATTATTGAGAGCGGAGCGCGAAAAGAATAAATCATTCAAACCATGATCGCTGAACCCACCAAAAGATTAACAAATCATGGGCGAAATATCCAACGTATACGTGAAACGTTAGGAGTCGGGCAGGATAAACTTGCAAAGGCACTTAATATATCATGCAGCGATTTGTTGGAGTATGAACAACAAGAAACAATAGACGAATCGGTTTTGGTAAAGATTGCATCAATCCTGCACATTCCCGTCGAATTAATAACGAATCTTAGGGATGATGCTTCAATGACTTTTGTTTCAAATACATTTAGCGATATGTCAATGGGGATTATGGGTGTATACAATACCAACAAAATGGAGAACTGTACATTTAATCCGCTTGACAAACTTATTTCGACACTCATTGAGAAAGATCAACTCTACGAGCGACTATTACAATCAGAAAAAGAAAAGGTAGTCTTCTTACAAGACCAATTGGATAAAAAAAGATAAAATCTATTAATATTCAAGAGAGTAACAATAGTTTACTATTTTAATTTCCAGCTATTTAGATGTATTTGTCAATTGTATGCAATTTAATTGAATAAAATTTTTCATGAGAAAAACAGGAAGCAGGATATTCCTTTACATCGGGTTGGGGATACTATTGGTTGCTTTTGTTGTAAAATGGCTGAACGCACCTATGTTTTGGTTCTGGACATTGCTTGGAATGGCAATTTCCTTCAAATTGTATTTCCTAATCGCTATTTTCCGTGCCGGGTCTTTCCAGCCAAGTTTGTGGTTCTATTTGATCCTTACCGGAGTGGCAATGATTTTAACTTCACTTCTTTTTAAAAATATTCTCCCGATCCCCATCATACGCAACATCCTTTTCTATGGAGCCATTTCATTGAAGATAACTGGCCTGACTCTGATGCTGTTGGAAAAGAAAAAGTAGAACTATATTGATAAATAGCCTTTTTGCAAGAGCAAGTGGATAACTATTCAAAATCTGATATTAAATTGATTAGTCAATGATTTGTGTTTTTTTAGTCCAACGCTTTGAAAATTAAACATTCACAATAGATAAAATAATCCGGTTACAGATTCAATAAAAATATCAATTTTTAGTTTTCTTTGGTCTGCCACCACGAATATTTCTCGGAATTTCGGAAGCAATGGCATATTTCATCTCAAAGATGGCCACATTAGACTGCTTGTTGTATTTTGCCACAATTCGAAACCGGAGAGTTTTATCCCAGTCAAGTACCGACCAAATTTCATTTATCAGCGTAATACTGCCTATGAACAAAGAACCATA
>JAVBSH010000111.1:0-37386 GCA_031547085.1 Bacteroidales bacterium | reverse complement strand
TATAACAAACTAATCTAACATTTAAAATCTATTCCTTTTTGAACCCCTCGCTTTGTTTTCGTCTTTGGGTCTCTAGTTCGGGCGTTTTCTCAAAAAAATTTGGTTTTTGGTTGGGGTTGGGGGTGTGCCCCCCGCCGTCTTCCGCCCTGGGGGCGCCCCCCCGCGCGCTTGCCCCATAAAAACTCCTGGCGGGGGTGGGGTGGGGGGGGGCCCCCCCCCCCACACCCTTCTCTCCTTTATACCTTTCCGTGAGACCGTCATATCGACCAAGCGTACGAAGTATGAGTACGCGCGTGGAGACATCTTTCTATTTCTATCGTGAACATACAAATGAGAACTTTATTTTGATCGCGTACCTAAGGAATGAAGACAAAATAGTTCGTTGCGTTACTTTTTTTGTTTAGATGCAAATGAAGTAGGTGTTTCTCCAAATTCTTTTTTGAAAGCGCGTGTAAAATAAGACGGACTTTCGATTCCCACCCGGAATTGAATTTCCCGGATGGTATATTTACCTTCAGCGATGAGTTGTGCCGCTTTGCGCAAACGATAACCCAGAATAAACTCGACAATGGTTTTCCCGGTAATGGATTTGATCTTCAAATATAATTTACTCCTGCTCATCGAAAGCTGCGAAGCTATGTAATTCACATCAAGGTCGGATTCGTCGATACGTTCCTCCAATATGGCAATAAATCGCTTCAAGAATTTATTATTGAGTTGATTGTCCTCCAGTTCACCTGCATTGGCAAAGTAAGTCTTTGAATAATACTCCTTGAGTTGTTCCCTACGCTTGAATACATTACGAATCGTGTGGAGAAGAAGTTCCATGTTAACCGGTTTTTCCAAATATACATCGGCACCCGAATCAACACCTTCAAGTTTACTATCAACACTAGTTTTTGCTGTCAGTAGTATTACCGGGATATGAGAAGTGTCGATATTGCTTTTTACCTCATTACAAAGAGCTATTCCATCCTTCAACGGCATCATGATATCACTGATGATCAAATCTATTTCGGTATCATTCAGGGTATCCTTAGCAACCATTCCATCAGGAGCTCCAATAACATCATAATATTGTGAAAGATAGTTTGTAACCAAACGCTGCAAATCTTTATTATCTTCGACCACAAGTATCCGCCGTTCCTCCCGCAAAAGTATTTTTTTATCAGCTATGTTGGCCGCATCGAGATCTGTCAGGTCTGTTTCGTACAATTCAATCAAATCAATATTTTTCGAAAGTTTTCTTTCATCCGGTATGTCTTTTGCCGGATACATCGATTTGTATTTCGGAAACATCATTACCACATCAGAGCCTTTTCCTCTTTCACTATGAATGGTTATAGACCCTTTATGCAATAAAACCAACCCTTTTACCAAAGCCAGCCCTATGCCGCTTCCAAGATGTTGATTAGTCTCGGAGGATTCTATTTTGAAAAAACGCTCGAAAACCTGCTTGATGGATTCTGCCGATATACCTATTCCGGTATCATGGATAACGATACCGAAAGGGTTGTTTAAATCTTCGGTATTACCAACCGTAAAGCTATATTTGTAATCAGAATGAAAATCATTGATATCAGAATAAGTAGCGACAGCAATATCACCTTCTGGGGTAAATTTAAAAGCATTGTTCAACAGGTTCACTATGATCCTGTCGAATATGTCCACATCGATCCATATTTTCTTTGGTAAGCCGGGATCACAATCTATCCGGAAGTTAATCTGTTGTTGTTCCGCATAATACCGGAAATCCGATGCTATATTGGTCAATAATGCATTTACATCCGATTCCTCTAAGTGCAACGACATCTCGCCTGCCTCTATGGTACGGAAAAGCAATAATTCATTCACCAATTTCAACAGCCGCTGGGAGTTGTTATTCAATATACGATAATAATATTCCTTTAAGCCCTCTTTTTTCAAAGTGTCCAAAGTAGCGATCATCAGGGAAAGCGGACTTCTGAAATCATGCGATATATTGGTAAAAAACTGTAATTGGGCCTGGTGTATCTCTTCACGTTTTTGTTTTTCAAGGCCTTCCTTATATAAGGTCAATTTCAACTCTTTTTGTTTACGATAGTGCCGTACTATCAAACATAGCGCCAAAATAAATATGATACTATAGACCACTTTAGCCTGCCAACCGAACCATGGAGAAGGCAAACGGGTTATTGCCAGTGTTGTAGGCGTATCTCCCCACAAACCGTCATTATTCATTGCAAGAACTTCGATAGTATAGTCCCCGGCAGGCAACTTGGTGTAAAAAGCAGTACGGACCGAAGCAGTTACTTCTGTCCAATGGTCGTTGTACCCCTTCAACCGATATCTATACCTGTTTTTCGAAGGCATGAGAAAATTATCCGATGAGAATGTAAACCCGACATTTACTTGCTGATGTGTAAACACTATTTCTTTTCCGAATCCTTCTGATTGTTTCCATGCCAAATTTACTATATTAGAGTGCTCCGACACATTGTTGATCAGTATATCTGTGATCATTGCTTTTGGTTTATAGCTATTGTATGAATCATCCATGTAATCCACAATGGTAAATCCATTGGTTCCACCAAAATACAATTTTCCATCACTCCCGTTCATACAAGCTAAAGGATAAAAAACACGGCCTTGTATGCCATCTTCCTTATCAAATCTCATGATTTTATCTTCATCAATATCATATTTAAAGAGGCCGTTGTTGGTGCCTACCCATAGATGATCGACCGGATCGGTACAAATGCTGTATATCGATGGATTATTGTAATTCAATATTTCATCAAAAATATGGTATGAAGAATCCCTTACCGAATATCTGACCAACCCGTCTTTTACAGTACCAATCCAAAGGTTGCCATCCCTATCGTTGGTAATTGTCCTCCCGTATAAAAGGCGGTCAAGCTGTATTCTTTGTATTTTCCGGCTTTTGATATCCATCTGGTATAGCTCTTCCGAAGTAACAAACCACAATTTATTGTTGATGGTATCCCTGCAAATATCATATATATATCCATTATCTTCAAAATAAAAATGTTCAAACGCCTTTTTTTCAAAAGAATAGAATGAAATTGCTGTTTGGGCATTGTACGCTACCCACAAACCGGAATCGGCTTCCAAGGCAATTGTCCGTACGTTATTGTCCAGCAAGCTGTTTTTATCCTTATCTTGATATTTGAAATGAGTAAATGTTTTGCGTACGGCATCATAACAGTCCAAACCGCCCCGGTACATCGATATCCAGAACTTTCTCCGTTTATGGTCATATACAATGGTTTTCACATTGTCATACGCCAGGCTATTATCATCTGCCTGGTGCCGGAGATAAGAAAAGTCACCAGTCGTTTTATCCATCAGGTTAATTCCTCCTCCTTCCGTAGCTATCCACAAATAGCGGTCATCTTCTGCAAATCCACCGACTATATCATGATTCAACGGAGATTCTTTGCGTGTATAGCTTCTGAAAATATTTTTCTCATCCAAATCAATGTAACACAATCCGCCTGAATACGTACCTACCCATACGTTTCCCCGGCGATCTTCATTGATTGTCCAAACCGAATTATCAGGTATGCTGAACGGATCGGATTCGGAATGCTGGTAAAAAGTATTTGTTCCAGTTTTAGGATCGAAAATGAAAAGTCCTCCTTCCGAACCGATCCACACATAACCAAGTTTATCAACATGTAAAGCCCTGATATCTTTACCCGGAATCGTAAATAAATCATACGTTTTTTTTAAGGAAAATGTCTGAAAATCTATCCGGTATAATACACCTTGCCTGCTGATAGCCCACAACTCCTGGTCGCAAAAATAAATGAAAGGCACAGTGTTTACGGGCAATTTTCCGAGCAAAGTTATTTTCCGACTGTCTACATCCATGGAATAAATATCATTTCCTATTACCGCATATAATTGTTCTTCGACATTCCACAACGATGTAATATAATTCTTAACAGGTTTGTCCTGATAGCTAACCGGCATAAAAGATTTTTTTTCCGGATCGAACAACGATAATCCCTCAGTCGTATTCACCCAAATGTTATTAAACGGATCGATTTTCAAAGACCCAACATCTGCATCCGATAAACGCTCAAATGTATTATTGTTTTCTCTATAAGTATACAACAATCTATTAACCACGACATATAACCGTCCTAATGTATCCGTTTCCATCTTGGCGAAAAAACCTAACTTTGACGGATTGTCCGAATCCTGAAAATGATTGTTGTAGTTAATGTATTGATAACCATCAAAACGATAAAGATTATAATCCATCATCACCCAGATAAATCCTTCTGTGTCCTGTTTGATTACCCTAACCCCATGATAATTGAATCCGCCTTCGGGTGACATAGTGTGAAACCTATAATCAACCCCGGCAAAAGAAGATAATGAAACATGTAGATAAATGCACAAAACAATGCATTTTATGATTATATGCTTATTCAAAATGTGATTCAGTGTCATAAGTATAAACAAAGGTTTAATCGTATAAGTACATTATAGTATGTCAAAAATAATACTAAATTGACATACTTGTCCAATCCACCAGATCAAAAATCTACCAGATCGAAAAATCTATTTTTTCTGCTTGGCCGCGAATGAAGTAGGGGTTTCTCCAAATTCTTTTTTGAAAGCGCGTGTAAAATATGATGGACTTTCGATCCCCACCCGGAACTGAATTTCCCGGATGGTAAGTTGACCTTCGGTGATCAATTGTGCTGCTTTCCGCAAACGATAGCCCAGGATGAATTCGACAATAGTTTTCCCGGTGATGGATTTGATCTTCAAATACAATTTACTTCTGCTCATCGAAAGTTCTGAGGCAATATAGTTTACATCGAGGTCGGATTCATCGAGGCGTTCTTCCAATATGGCGATAAACTGTTTCAGGAATTTATTATTGAGCTGGTTATCCACCAATTCGCCTGCATTGGCAAAATAAGTCTTCGAATAATATTCCTTTAGCTGCTCCCTGCGTTTAAAAATATTACGGACAGTACGAAAAACCAGTTCCAGGTTAACAGGTTTTTCCAAATATACATCAGCACCCGAATCTACACCTTCCATCTTGCTATCGACACTCGTTTTGGCCGTCAGCAAGATTACCGGAATGTGGGAAGTATCGATATTGTTTTTCACTTCATTACAAAGAGTTATCCCGTCCTTCAATGGCATCATGATATCACTAATGATCAAATCTACCTCGGTATTGTTCAGGATGTCCAAAGCAACCACTCCGTTAGGAGCTTCTTTAACATCGTAGTGTTGCAAAAGATAATTTGCAATCAAATGCCGTAGATCTTCATTATCTTCAACCACCAATACCCGTTTTTGTTCCCGGGCAAATATTTTTTTGTCATCAAGCGTATTATCTGTATCGAAGTCAGTCAAATCGGGTTCATATGATTTGATTAAACCTATATTTTCCTGATATTTTTCCCCAGTGGACACTTTTCCTGTACCGTACACCGACTTATCTTTCGAAAGCCGTATGACCACATCCGATCCTTTTTCCCTTTCGCTGTAAATAGTAATAGTACCTTTATGCAGTAAAACCAAGCTTTTTACTAAAGCCAGTCCTATGCCACTTCCAAGATGCTTGCTTGCTTCGGTGGAATCTATTTTATAATAACGCTCAAAAACTTGCCCGATGGATTCCATAGATATTCCTACCCCGGTATCGTGAATAACAACACCGAAAGGATTCACTAAATCATTATTGTTGCCGACCGTAAAACTGTATTTGTAATCAGATTGGAAATCATTGATATTAGAGTAAGTAGCAACAGAAATATCGCCTTCCGGGGTAAATTTAAACGCATTATTCAGCAAATTCACGATCATCCTGTCAAACATATCCACATCTATCCATAGTTTATCCGGCAGGTTTGGATCACAATCAATTCGGAAATTGATCTGTTGTTGTTCCGCATAATGCAGGAAATCCGACGCAATATTTGCCAATAACGCATTTACATCCAGCTCCTCCAAATGTAGTGATACCTCTCCCGCTTCTACTGTACGGAAAAGCAATAACTCATTGACTAATTTCAACAGCCGTTGGGAATTATTATTCAATATGCGGTAATAATACTCTTTCAATCCATTTTTCTTTATAGTATCCAGAGTGGCAATCATCAGGGATAATGGACTTCTAAAATCGTGCGATATATTAGCAAAGAATTGTAGTTGTGCATGGTGTATTTCTTCACGTTTCTGTTTTTCGAGTCCTTCTTTGTATAAGGCTAATTTCAATTCTTTTTGCCGATGGTAATACCGTATCACTAAGTATGCTATTAAGATAAACAGGGCACAATAAATCATTTTGGCCTGCCAGCCAAGCCAAGGTGCCGGTAAACGTGTTATGGACAGGGTAGTGGGCGTATCTCCCCATAAACCGTCGTTATTCATGGTAAGCACTTCAAAGGTGTAGTTCCCGGCAGGTAATTTGGTATAAAAAGCAGTACGGGCCGAAGCATTTACTTCTGTCCAATTGTCGTTATATCCCTTCAAACGGTATCTATACTTATTTTTGGATGGTATGAGGTAATTATCCGATGAGAAGGTAAATCCAACATTTACCTGATTATGATGAAGGGTAATTTCTTTCCTGATTTCCTTTGATTGTTTCCTGACCTGGTTTGTACTATCGGAAAATATCGAAACCTGATCGATTAATATGTCAGTAATCATCGCTTTTGGTTGGTAAGTGTTGTACGACAAATTCCAGGGAGTTACTACAGTGAATCCATTAGTTCCACCAAAGTATAATTCCCCGGTACTTCCCTTCATACAAGATAACGGGAAAAAGACCCTGTTTGATACACCATCATCCTTGTCAAATCTTGTAAACTTATCTGTTCCAATATCGTACCTAAATAATCCGTTGTTTGTCCCTAACCACAAATTATCACTGGTATCGGCATAAATACTTTGGATAGAAGGGGAATTGAATTCCATAATGCCATCAAAAACACAAGAGGTAGAATCGATGGTCGAATACCTGATCAATCCATGCCGGGTTCCTATCCAAACATTCCTGTTTCTATCCATAGTGATAACTCTCCCGGATACCATATCAACAGGCGTTTTATGGATATTCCTGTTTTTTAGATTCATCCGGTATAAGTTGGTTCTCATGGTGATCCATAAATCATGGCCGGTGGTGTCCCTGTATATATCAGCTATGGAATTATCCCATTCGGCAGTATCAACTTCTATATGATCAAATGTTTTTTTCTTGAAAGAATAAAATGATACAATTTTTCCTGTAATTTGGTATATAATCCATAAACCGGAGTCTGGTTCCAGAACCATTTTCTTAATATAATCATACTGTAAACTATTTTCTTTGCCGCTCTTAAAGTGAGAGACTTTCTTGTCCCTACCATCGTAACAGTATAGCCCATTCCACGGTTTCGACACCCAAACCTTTGGTCGATGCTGTTCTACAATAATGCAATTTACATTATCATAGGTCGACTGGTGGTCAAATTTTATAGGGAATAATGAAAAGTTTCCGGTCTTTTTATCCATCAAGTTGATACCTTTCCCGTTTGTAGCGATCCAGATTGATTGTTTGTCTTCGGCAAAGCCACAAACGACCTCATGATTCAGCGAAGAATTTTCAACTGTATAGCTCCTGAAACTGCTTTTCTCATCTAAATTAACATAGCAAAGTCCGCCGGAATGGGTACTGATCCAAACATTTTCTTGCCGATCTATATTGATCGCCCAGATCGAACTATTGGGTAAACTAAAAGGATCGGATTTAGCATGTTGGTATAAAATATGAGCACCTGTTTCCGGATTAAGAATATAAAGTCCTGCATCCGAACCGATCCACACATAATTATATTTATCAATATGTAACGACCTGACCGTACCCGATGACGAAAAAAGGTCATACGTGTTTTTGGTAACAAGTGTACGAAAATCCACCTTATAAAGTATTTCCCAATTATGTAACAACCATAATCCATCTCCATGTATTTGGGCAAATGTGTAATTGTTACTTGGTAATACCCCATAAGTACTGACTATCCCGGATTTTTCACTCACCGTATAAACGGTATTTCCTACAATCCAATACACTTGGCCGTCAATGCTCCAAATCAGTTGTGGATCCCGCTGGATCGGATAATGGTTACGATCAATCGAAGTAAAGCACTTATCTTCAGGATGAAACAGGAATAACGCTTCAGATGAACTGATTACCCATATATTGTTTTGAGAATCGGTTTTTATACAATAAACGTCCATATCTGATAACCGTTCGAATGTATCACTGTTTTCACGATATACGTATAATTTGTAATCGATCACTACATATAAATGTCCCCAGGCATCTGTTTCAATACCGTTGAATATCTTTAAGGTAGATTCACCAACGATATTCTTAAAATGATTATTATAGTTAATGTATTGGTAACCGTCAAAACGATAAAGATCATTACCCATACAAAGCCAGATAAACCCATTCGTGTCCTGCCTGATCGCCTTGATGGAACCATAATTGAATCCTCCTTCAGGCGACATGGTATGGAATTTATAATCAATCCCGGCAAATGAAGATAATGAAACATGCAGGCAAATGCACAGGAAACAAAATTTTATTATCATGTTTCTATTCAAGATTTCATTTAGAGTCATGGCTATATAACAGCATCTAAAAATATAAGTTAAATTAAACTACTGTTTTTTAACAGTATGCGAGCATTTATTATTGCTTTTTTAGAACTTTAAATATAATAGAAATTTGTGAAGGTTAATTCTGGTGATAAATTTTATATGAATATCGGTTTTTGATACCCAAAGATGTCTCCATCACGATCCTTAAGGAAATGACATTGATTATATTCCAAGGAAAACAAAAAGAGCCTATTCAATGAAGAATAAGGCCCTTTTTTACGTTTAAAAGTACATATATTATTCCATTAACTTCCTGTATCTAATCCTCTTTGGACCTTCGTCGCCAAGACGTTTCTTGCGGTTTTCCTCGTATTCCGAATAAGAACCTTCGAAGAAATAAACATTTGAGTTGCCCTCAAAAGCAAGGATGTGCGTAGCGATACGGTCGAGGAACCAACGGTCGTGGGAAATTACCACAGCACAGCCGGCAAAGTCTTCAAGGCCTTCTTCAAGTGCACGCAGGGTATTCACGTCGATGTCATTAGTCGGCTCGTCGAGGAGGAGCACGTTTCCTTCTTCCTTAAGGGCAAGCGCCAAGTGCAGGCGGTTACGTTCTCCGCCCGACAGCATGTTACATTTCTTTTCCTGGTCGGCGCCGCTGAAATTGAAGCGCGACACGTAAGCACGCGCATTAATCTGTTTTCCACCCAGCGACATTAGTTCATTACCTTGCGAGAGGACTTGGTAAACTGTTTTCTCCGGATCAATATCCTTATGGCTTTGATCTACGTATGCTACTTTCACTGTTTCACCTACTTCGAATGTGCCGGTATCCGGCTTTTCCATGCCCATGATCAGTCGGAACAATGTTGTTTTACCGGCGCCATTAGGGCCTATGACACCGACAATTCCGGCAGGAGGCAACTTAAAACCAAGGTTGTCGAACAAAAGTTTATCACCATATGCTTTTGACACATTTTGTGCTTCAATTACTTTGTCGCCCAAGCGTGGACCGTTCGGGATAAATATTTCCAGCCTTTCTTCCTTTTGCTTGACGTCTTCGTTCATCATCTTATCGTAGGCCGAAAGACGTGCTTTAGCCTTGGCATGCCGTGCTTTAGGCGCCATACGAACCCATTCCAATTCGCGTTCCAATGTCTTGCGACGCTTACTTTCCTGTTTCTCTTCCTGGGCCATTCGCTTGGTTTTCTGTTCCAACCACGACGAATAATTACCTTTCCAGGGAATACCTTCGCCACGGTCGAGTTCGAGGATCCATCCGGCCACGTTATCCAAGAAATAACGGTCGTGCGTGATGGCAATTACTGTACCTTTATATTGTTGCAGATGCATTTCGAGCCACTGTACCGACTCTGCATCCAAATGGTTCGTCGGCTCATCAAGCAGTAGGACATCAGGCTCTTTCAATAGAAGGCGGCACAAGGCAACACGGCGCCGTTCGCCTCCAGACAGTACGGAAATAGAGGCATCGCCATCGGGACAACGAAGTGCATCCATCGCCCGTTCAAGTTTGCTGTCGAGATCCCAACCACCTGCATGTTCTATCAGTTCGGTCAGTTCGCCCTGGCGAATCATTAGTTGGTTCATCTCGTCGTCGCTCATCGGCTCCATGAAACGGTTGTTCACTTCTTCATATTCTTTCAGCAGATCAACGACCTCCTGTACGCCTTCCTGCACAATTTCCTTCACGGTTTTGGTCTCGTCCAGATGAGGTTCCTGTTCTAAGTAACCTACTGAATAACCCGGTGAAAAAACAACTTCGCCCTGATAAGATTTCTCCACACCGGCAATGATTTTCAGCAAAGTGGATTTACCTGAACCGTTCAACCCGATGATGCCTATCTTGGCGCCATAAAAGAATGAAAGATAAATATTCTTTAATACCTGTTTGTGTGGCGGAAAAATTTTGTTAACCCCCACCATCGAGAAAATGATCTTTTTATCGTCTGACATATTTTAATTGATTATGGATTATTCTATTTTCAAAAATTTCTGCGAAAGTACAAAAAAATGGATGCTTGTGTATAGTCATCCCAAAGAAATACAAAAGCCGGCAGTGTTATTCGAATGGGTGCTTCCTAATAGGTTTATCTCACCAAGGTTCAGTTTAAATGGCCCCTTCAACCTGAATGTTCGGCAATTCCATCCGCGATATCACTCCCGGCCCGTTTTCGAACAGTGTTACGTACCACCATCCCGGGCAGCATTACGTACTGCATACCCGATATGTCTTCGACAACCCGTGCAGCCTCCTCATTTTCGTTAACACATCTTTAAAATTTTAGACATATTTTTTGGAGGATACATCCTTGACAGTCGTCAAAAACAAGTAAACAAAGTTACACAACATGGGGATAAAAAACAATAATTTTGTGATCATTTTTCTGAAAAACAAAAAACGCCCCAATTCCTCGGAGCGTTTTTTCATTCTTGCAAAACCGTTAAAAGCTATTGCTTAACAACTTTAATGGTTTTGCTCTGCGTCTTGGTGTACATCTTCACAAGATATGTCCCGTTGGCATACGACTGGAAGGGAATGGTGATAATGGCGTTGGATGTTTCTCCGGTCACGGATAATATCTTTCCACTCATATCAACTATTTCGATCCGGGTGATGTTCAGGGCATCATTCTTCACAAAGAGTGTTTCACCCACAGGGTTAGGGTAGGCTGTGATGGCAATCAGTTCGGGATCGTCAATACCGGTAGCATCGTCAGTTACCGTTATGGCGACGGTGGCCGTGTAAGCGCCCTCAATGGTGGTTACCGTAATAACGGCTGTTCCTTTGGCAACCGCTGTTACGATACCATCGCCACGAACGGTGGCCACACCCGTATTACTGCTGTTGTAGGTAACGCGTTGCTCTGTAGCATCTTCCGGCAGAACATTACCTGTTATCTGCCAGGTATCGCCTACCTTCAACGTCTTGCTGTCGGAATCCAACCTGATGCCTGTTACCGGAACTTTCACATTAACCGTACAGTTAGCCGTTTTGCCGGCGTCGACAGTGGTTACCGTAATGGTAGCCGTACCGCTTCCGACCGCCGTTACCAATCCTGTCTGGCTCACTGTTGCAACAGATGCGTCGCTGGTACTCCATGTCACCGATTTGTTGGTGGCACTGCTTGGAGCAACGGTGGCTGTGAGCTGTGCGGTTGCATTCTTGTTCAGGTTCAACGTCGACTGATCCAATGTAACACCCGTTACCGTGACATTTGTAGGAGCATTTACAGTTACTGCGCAGGTCGCCGTTTTGCCGCCGTCCAAAGTGGTTACCGTAATGGTAGCCGTACCGCTTCCGACCGCCGTTACCAATCCTGTCTGGCTCACTGTTGCAACTGCTGCGTTGCTGGTACTCCATGTCACCGATTTGTTGGCGGCATCGGCTGGAGCAACAGTTGCTGTGAGTTGCGCGGTTGCATCCTTGTTCAGGGTCAGTGTCGACTGATTCAATGTAACGCCTGTAACAGCCTTGGCGTCACTTGCCACAACCACTAAGCACGTAGCTTGCTTGCCTTCGCTGCGTGTAGTGACGGTAATATAAGCAAACCCGGGATTAACGGCGGTGATTGTTCCCCTTGTATCCACCGTTACCACAGATTTGTTGCTGCTTGTCCAGATCACAGACTGGTCAGTGGCATCAACCGGAGTAATATAACCTGTCAGGCCGAACATTTCGCCTTTTTTCAGTTCTACCTGCGACTGGTACAGGTAAACACCGGTTACGGGTACGATGCCTTCCACCACTTCTACCGTACATTGGGCTGTTTTGCTGCCATCTATGGTGACTACCGTAATAACGGTAGTACCCAACTCTTTAGCGGTAATTAGACCCTTGGTGTCGACGCTTGCCACCGATGCCTGGTTGCTGCTCCAACTCACATTCTGGTTGGTAGCATTCACAGGTGTGGTGTATCCTGTCATCTGGAATGTCTGTCCCTTCCTCAACACTAAACGCGTATAGTCGAGGGTGATACCTTCCACAGCAATATTGTTACTTACCACCTTCACCTGGCAAGTAGCTGTTTTACCGCCATCCGTGGTAGTTACCGTAATGGTAGCCGTGCCCACGGCCACTGCCGTTACTTTACCGGTTGCGTCAACTGTTGCTACAGCTGTGTTGCTGCTTTTCCACGTCACTGCCTTGTTGGTTGCATTACTTGGCGTGATGTAATAGGAGAGCGAGTAATTGCTGCCGGTTTTCATTTCCAGGTCGGTAGTATGCAGGTAAACGCCCGACACATGCACCACATCGGCATTCACGGTAAGGGCGCATTGCGCTGTTTTACCGTTACTGCTGGTGACAGTAATGGTGGTAGCGCCGGCGGTGCGTGCTATGATTTTCCCGTATTCGTCAATCGTAGCCACAGCCGTGTTGCTGCTGCTCCATGTAACCGTACGGTTGGTAGCATTGGACGGTATGAGGCTTGCCGTCATCCAGTATTCGTCACCCACCTTCAGCTCAAGTTTCGATACAGGAAGCTGAATACCCGTAACCGGGATGCTCTGGTTGGTTACCGTCACCGTACAAGTAGCCCTACCGATACCGCTTGCATTGGATGCATCCACGGTGATGGTGGCTGTACCTGTCTTGTGGGCGGTTACGTTACCGTTTTGGTCTACCGAAGCAATCGATGCATCGCTACTACTCCATTGTAGGTTGGGGTTACCGGCAGCTATCGCTGTCAATATTGCCACATCACCTACTGACATTTGAAGCGTCTTTTGGTTAAGTTCCACGTCGATAACACCACCCACGATCGTAAAGGTATGCGTACCGACATCCTCCCATTTATTGGCTTTGTTCTTCGCCCTGATCTTGAGCGTATGGCTACCGGCCGCGACACCTGTGAGGTCAGCGGTGAAATCGATGGTCTGCGCCCCGGCCTTGAACGTAATCGACTTCCCTTTGCCTTGTCCGGGATCAGTATCGATATAATATTCCATATAAGTCAAATCGGGTGGCAGGTCGGTGGGCAACACGGTCTTCACAAACGGTCGACGCATCACCTGCGACCAACGGCCGTATTTATTCAGCGACCGCACATAAAGCATGTGAAAACCGTAGGACAGGTCGCTGACATCGGCTGTAAACGAATAATCGCCCGCGCCACTACCCGAATTCAGCGATATGGAATGTCCTTTCCGCAAGCCGGGGTCCTCGTCGACAAAATATTCGGCATATACCATGTCTGACGTTCCGTTGGCCGGAAGGGCTACTTGGACAAAAGTACGGCGCATTACCTGCGACCAGCGCCCTGCTTTGTTTTGCGCACGGACATACAATGTATGCATACCGTCTTTCAACTTGCTCAGATTGACAGTAAAATCGTATGAACCGTTGTTGGCGCCCAGGGCAATGGCCGTCCCTTTCCCATATCCGGGATCGGTATCCACAAAAAACTCAAGGCGTTTCACATCCGATGTCTTGTCTTTCGGCAGGGCCATCTTCACAAACTGGCGGCGCATGGTCTGCGACCACCCGTGTTTGTTTTTGGCGCGTACGTAAAGTGTATGGAATCCATCGGAAAGTGTAGAAGGTACCGGGACATCGAACGTGAACGACTCGTCGTAATGCGCAGTCGTTTCGCTGATTTTAGAGGAAGCGGCGGTTACCCGCGTCGCTTTACCCCGCCCCGGATCGGTGTCGATGAAATATTCGACACGTTGCACCTGCGCTTTTGCAAACAGCGCGGACAGCAACAGGATCCAAAGAATAAATATCTTTTTCATATCTTTAACAGATTTCAAAGATCTTTATTTCTCCGTCCCTACTTTAATAGTTACTTTCAAACCACTGGCCGATGAAGCAGCTGTGGGAGCATCGATGGTATAAACGTGTGGAATATCAGGTAACCCGGAAAGAACATAAGGTGTGACACCGCCATAAGCGCCAATTTGTTTATTATCTGTGCCCAGTAAAGTCCCCATTGCTACTTCTGTTAATTTCCATTTACCGTCTGAAGTTGCTCCAGAACTTGCATAATCACTTGCACCTGCCGCCTTGTTGCCCTCGTATTTGGCATTTGTATTGTATGTGGTTGTGTGATAATTGATGATATTATTTTGAATAGTACACCCGTCTGTGTTGTTAATACATGATGAGTAAGTACCAGTATACCCAAATGTGTTATGCTCAATGAGAGTATTATATACATAACTTATGACATTATAGGCGTTGTCTGCAAATATGTTATTAGTTATCTGCGCTCCCAAACATCTATCACTTCCACTACTACTGCCACTTGTTCCAGCAAGATCATTATTAATATAACATTGTGTAATAACACAACTACTAATGTCTGCTTTAGTTGTAGTATTATTGTCATTAAAACGGATATATTGTAAATTACACCTGCGTACAGTTACATTATTAGCTCCAATGTATAAATAACCAGTTGGGTAACTTGTATAAAACAAAATACCTTCAAATACACTCCCGGCAGCTGTAGGGGCAATGTACACATTTCCAGTTATAGTTGCTTGTGTCTTATTTTCCAGAGTATTTGGATTTGCGGTCAAAAAGTATCCAGGCCCAATAATGGTCACCTTTTTACTGATTGCTGCCGACAATGAATAAGCATCCGGCGAACCTTCCAAATAAATAGTATCTCCAGCCGCGATACCGCCAGAGGTTGCCATAGCAGCATCCAACGTTTTATAATCGGCAGCTACACCTGCCGCATTATTTACTCTATACGATTTAGCCTGGGCGGAAAACATCCAGCTTGCAGCCATCACACAAACAAAAAATAAAAATAACTTTTTCATGGTTTTAAAATTTAAGATTAATGTATTGAATATGATTATTTAAAATTCATCTAAGGATCAGGAAAATTATATGGTGAATCTTTTTTGCGTCACTCCCAAGGTATGCTTTGTGGCACCCCCAAAGGAGGCTTTGCGTCATCCCCAAAGGAGGCTTTGTGGCACTCACAAAGGTAGCCTTGTATCACCCACAAAAACCTACCGGGTCTGGAAGACCCAACAGGTTGGATCAGACTACGGTCAGCAATTCCTTAAAGACAGCCGTCCGGGGCGCCTTGAGTAATTGTGCTCCCGAATGCTGGCTGCACACTTCAAGCACATATAGTCCAGGATCGAGGTTGGGCACTACAATCATTAATTCCGAAGGGTTGTTGTCCACCACATCATCGGCCTCCACCCGTACGCGTACCTGGGTGGCTTGGTTTACAAACCATACGCCTACATCGGGGTGGTCGCCTTCCAGCTTCAGCTTGCTACCTTTAATACGCAGGTTACGTCCCGGCGTAATCAGGTCGTCTACCGACTTGGTTTTCACATCCGTTACCTTGACGATGGAAATGCCGGCATCGCTCACACCGGTAATCTCTACCTGCACCTCGTTCAACCCTTTGCGCAAAATGTCGCCCTGGCCGAACTGGAAATAAATGGTGTGCCGAGCGGGATCAAAACGGTCGTCAGTATTCCTGAATACGCCCCTGATTTGCGGAGTGGCGGTGAAGTACCCGGTGTTTACCGCATAACCGTCTTTCAACTGGTAGCTCATTTCCTCCAGGAACAGCTCCACGTTGATCTTCATGGCTTGCTCGGTAGTGGGCGCCCCGCCACGGGTGACAGCCGTTTTACAGATAGCGGGGATGTCCAACGTACGCTCCGAAGTTACTTTAGCATAGAGATCCTTCGGGTCGTCCGTTAAAAGGTTCGGGATCAAGATCGCCTTGATACGATGAAAAATATTTACCATAACGCGTGTTATTTAATGGGTTTATCAATTGGTTGTAGCCACAATTGCCTTCGCGGTATATGTTTTGGTGGTTTTCCCATCCTCGGCGGTTACGATGTAGGTAACCGTTTTTCCCGACGAAAAGTCCTGCGTTATCCCCGATTCCGGTTGAACGGTTGCATTTGGGGATGTCACAATGGTAGGCGACACGCTATTGACGCTCGCCCCCTTGGCGTAGCTCCCCGTGATGGTGGTGCCGCTAATGTCCCAATCCTTGGCGCCGTCCTTGAATGAGGTGATATCGCAGGCATTACTAGCCGGATCATCGTCGCCTCCGCCGCAGGTTGTAAAACCAATGGCCATTGCTACTAAAATAATGTATAAGAATGACTTTTTCATATTGATGTTGTTTTATTAATTAAATCCGTTAACCAAGTCCATTTTCCACCCTTTATCCGTTTTGTGTAACGTCAGGTTCGAATTTTCTTCCTCCCCGTCCTTATTGGTGAACTTAACGGATACATCTGCGCTGTTTCCGTCCTGCGATATTTTCTCGCCTTTGATTTCATATTTCACCGGAGTATTATATTCAAGCAACCCTTTGATGAGTTCTTTTGCCTCTGCCATTTCTTTTGCACTGAGGTCATCGTCGGTTTTGAGATACTTGATCAACGTATTTGCATCTTTCTTCACCATAGCGTTACATATTTTTTGGCTACATCCGTAGGGCTGGATGATGATCCTCCGCCCGAACACGAAACGGCAAACAGGCACAATGCCACGATGACACACTGAGAAATAAACTTTTTCATATGATTAAAATTAATGGTTAATGTATTTGAAGATTATTAATGATAAATAATTCGAAAAAATGCAGCTTGATAAACTTAATGTGCGTTTCGCACGCTTGATAATGATTAGATATTGCTCAATATTTGATATTTAAATAATATTATAAACAAAGTATTTCAAAAGTCAAAGGTGAAAACAATAAATATGACCTACAATACGGTTTTCCGTAGTATATTGAAGAAAAGTATGATTTTTAACAAAATTTAAGATTGGAAGTTAACTTTTGCAATAATTGTTTCATCGCTGATCTTATTTATAAGCTGTCCAAATTACAAACATAGTCGTTCGCATGTT
Source organism: Bacteroidales bacterium (assembly GCA_031547085.1). Classification (GTDB taxonomy): domain Bacteria; phylum Bacteroidota; class Bacteroidia; order Bacteroidales; family UBA4181; genus JAIRLS01. Next base: position 19,880 of record JAVBSH010000111.1, on the reverse strand, counting down.
GGCGATTTACTACCTTTGTAATCACCTTAATCATTAAAAATTTCAAACAATGAGTATCAAAGGAACAAAGACCGAACAAAACCTGTTAAAAGCGTTTGCAGGCGAATCGCAGGCACGCAACAGGTACACTTTTTTTGCCAAACAGGCACGCGAAGATGGATTTGAACAGATTGCCGCCTTTTTCGAAGAAACAGCCGCTCAGGAGCAGCAACATGCCAAGACCTTTTTCAAATTCCTGGAAGGTGGCATGGTGGAAATTACGGCTTCATATCCGGCAGGAATTATCGGCAGCACAGCCGACAACCTGTTGGCTGCTGCCGAAGGCGAACACGAAGAGTGGGATTTGCTCTATCCCGAATTTGCACGTATTGCTGAGGAGGAAGGCTTTAAGAAAATAGCAACAGCCTTCAAATTGGTCGCAACCGTAGAAAAAACGCATGAAGAACGTTACCGCAAACTGTTGCAAAACATCGAGAATGATGAAGTTTTCAAACGTTCGGATAAAATGGTGTGGGTATGTCGTAAATGCGGCTATGTTCACTATGGCGAAAAGGCTTTAGCCAATTGCCCGTGTTGTAGTCATCCACAGGCATATTTCGAACTGAAGGCCTCCAATTATTGAGGAAAATATTATACTAAAGTGAAAGTAGTTTTCGGGTTTTCTGAAGTGGCGTTCGGCGTAGCGTTTCGCTACGCCGTAGCTAAAAGCAAGGCTCCTGCCTTGCATGGTGGAAAGCAGGAGCTTTCCTTTTAGCGCGGCGGAGTCTCCAGACTCCGCCGAATAACGATCCGAACCGAGCTTGCGAGCTCAGCGAAGCTAAAACCACTTTCACATCTGTATAACCTGCCGGATCTTCCTTGATCCGGCAGATTTTACAAATAAACAGGCAAACCTGCTGAATTTTACTGATCCGGTAGGTTTTTGTACAGGGCAAAACTATTTCATGGAACTATTTGTTATACTAATATAGCTGTGGGTTGGTCAATTCAAAAAAATCATCACAATGAAAAAAAATGTCATCATCATCGGTGCGGCAGGAAGGGACTTTCATAACTTCAACAGTTTTTTCAGGGGTAATATCAATTACCATGTAGTTGCTTTTACGGCAGCGCAAATTCCTGATATTGATGGTAGAAAATACCCTGAAGAATTGGCGGGAGACTTGTATCCCAAAGGAATTCCAATCCGTGCGGAAGATGAACTTCCCCGGCTGATCAACGACCTGAATGTGGATATTTGTGTCTTTTCATACAGTGATGTATCATACCAGAAGGTGATGCACGTCAGTGCAATCGTTCATGCTGCCGGCGCCGACTTCTGGTTGCTTGGTCCTAAGGAAACAATGCTCAAATCTGTAAAACCGGTTATATCGGTATGTGCAACACGTACCGGTTGCGGTAAAAGCCAAACATCGAGACGGATTATCGAAATCCTGACCGGGATGGGCATAAAAGTGGTAGCAGTCCGTCATCCGATGCCTTATGGTGATTTACTGAAACAAAGGGTACAACGTTTTGCAACCATCGACGATCTTGAAAAATACAATTGTACTATTGAGGAAATGGAGGAATACGAGCCGCACGTGATGACGCAACGGAATGTGATCTATGCTGGTGTGGATTATGAAGCTATCCTGCGCCAGGCAGAAAATGATCCCGGTGGATGTGATGTGATTTTATGGGACGGGGGAAATAATGATTTCCCTTTCTTCGCACCTGATTTATCTATTGCCGTCGTCGATCCATTGCGTCCCGGCTCCGAAATTTCCTACTATCCCGGCGAAGTGGTGGCACGTACAGCCGATGTGGTTTGCATCAACAAAATCGACTCAGCTTCGCTAGACGATATCAACACGGTACGGAAAAATATAGCAAGCATTAACCCACAAGCAACTGTGATCGATGCTGTTTCGTACATCTCAGTGAACAAACCGGAACTGATTGCCGGAAAACGGGTGCTGGTAGTCGAAGACGGCCCTACATTGACCCATGGCGAAATGAAGATGGGGGCCGGAACCGTTGCCGCATTGAAATTTGGTGCCGTTGATTTGGTCGATCCGCGACCTTATGTAGTCGGAAGACTTGTCGATACCTTCAAGATGTATCCCAATATCGGAACCTTACTTCCGGCCATGGGTTATGGAGCGCAACAAATAAAGGACCTGGAATCGACCATTGCCAATACACCCTGCGACACAGTGGTGATCGGGACGCCAATCGACTTGGCACGCGTGGTGAAAATCAAACAACCTATGGTAAAAGTAACGTATGAACTTCAAGAGATTGGACATCCAAATTTCGAAGATATCATTCAAAAATTTGTAACAAAATATCAATTATACTAAAGTGAAAGTGGTTTTTGGATTTTCCGAAGTAGCGTTCGGCGTAGCGTCTCGCTACGTCGCAGTCCGCCTGAATGAGGTAGTCGGGCAGGCTAAAAGTAAGGCTCCTGCCTTGCATAGTGGAAAGCAGGAGCTTTCCTTTTAGCGCGACGGAGTCTGGAGACTCCGCCGAACAACGATCCGAACCGAGCTTGCGAGCTCAGCGAAGCTAAAACCACTTTCACATCTGTATAACAGGGTAACTTACTTATTAGATTTAGAAAGCCTAACAGGATAAAAATGTTGATGATGGAAAATCAAACGACCAATACTTTGCTGATGGTGCAACCGGTAGCTTTCGGTTTCAACCAACAAACCGCCGGAAATAACTATTTCCAGCAGCAGGACGATATGGACGTTACTACAATACAGGAACAGGCACTTGATGAATTCAACAGAATGGTTCATATCCTCAATAATAAAGGGATTAACCTGATAATTGCCATTGACACACCGGAACCACACACGCCCGATTCTATTTTTCCAAGCAACTGGATATCTTTTCACGACGACGGAACAGTGGCAATATACCCGATGTTTGCAGAAAACAGGCGTTTGGAAAGAAGAGTAGATATTTTGAAACAAATCGAACATCAGGAATTTACCATTCGCCACATCATAGACTATTCCAAATCCGAAAAGGAACATCTTTTTCTGGAAGGAACAGGTAGCATGGTACTCGACCGTGAAAACAGGATTGCTTATGCGGCCTTATCAGAACGTACCAATAAGGATCTGTTCCTGAAATTTTGTAACGATTTCCGTTTTGATCCTGTATGTTTTCACGCATACCAGCAGGTTGGCAATGAAAGGCTCCCGGTGTACCACACCAATGTAATGATGAGCGTATGGAGTCACTTTGCTGTTGTTTGCCTCGAAGCTGTTGACAATATTACCGAATGGAGCGATCTTGTCAATTCTTTACAGGAGACAGAAAAAGTGATCATTTCGATTACTGAAGAACAAATGTATCGGTTCGCCGGAAATATGATCCAAGTGGAAAACAACAATGGTGAAAAATTTCTAGTAATGTCCGGGACAGCATATAGGTCATTGACCAAGGATCAAATAAAAAGACTGGCCGGATACAATCAATTAGTCTCCATAGATATCCCCACCATAGAAAAATATGGAGGAGGAAGTATACGATGTATGATGGCTGAGATTTTTCTACCTAAAAACAGTAATACATGAATGCAAAAAAATTATCGGCCCAAGAATTAATGGGGCTCGAAAACAGGTTCGGGGCGCACAATTACCATCCCCTGCCTGTAGTTCTCGACAAAGGCAAAGGAGTATTTGTGTGGGATACCGATGACAAAAGATATTACGATTTTCTGTCGGCATATTCCGCCGTCAATCAGGGGCATTGTCATCCAAAGATCATTGAGGCCCTGACCGAACAGGCCCAAAAACTGACGTTAACCTCCCGTGCCTTCTACAATAGCAGGCTGGGACAATACGAAGAATATGTCACCCGTTGTTTCGATTACAGCAAGGTGTTGCCGATGAATACCGGTGCCGAAGCCGTGGAAACAGCCATTAAGTTGTGCCGGAAATGGGCGTACGAGAAGAAAGGATTAAAGGACAACATGGCGCAAATCGTGGTGTGTGAAGGTAATTTTCATGGGAGGACAACCACCATCGTCTCATTTTCGGTCGATCCTGAAGCACACCAACATTACGGACCTTTTACACCGGGATTTATTGTTATTCCATACAACGATGCGTATGCGCTTGAAAAAGTGTTGGAAGAAAACAACAACATAGCCGGGTTCCTGATTGAGCCTATCCAGGGTGAAGCCGGCGTGGTAGTTCCTGATGAAGGTTATTTAACGAAATGTTACGAATTGTGCCAAAAGCACCAGGTGTTGTTCATTGCCGACGAGGTACAAACCGGCATCGCCCGTACCGGGAAATTACTGGTCTGCGATTACGAGGACATACATCCTGATATATTGTTACTCGGGAAAGCATTATCGGGAGGAACCTACCCGATCTCGGCCATATTAGCCGATGATGATATCATGGAAGTGATACGTCCGGGACAGCATGGTTCCACTTTCGGGGGAAACCCGCTTGCTGCAGCTGTGGCAGTTGCCGCCCTCGAAGTAGTGAAAGATGAAAAACTGGCGGAAAACGCCTTCAAACTTGGAAAAATATTCAGGGACGAACTACGGGATTTTTGCAAACACTCGCCCATTGCTACCGTAGTTAGGGGAAAGGGACTCCTCAATGCATTAGTAATCAACAACGAACAGTGTCACGATCTTGCCTGGGATATTTGTATCAGGCTCAGCGAAAACGGATTATTGGCAAAAACTACCCACACCAATATCATCCGCTTTGCACCACCGCTTGTTATTAACGAAGAACAACTTCACGAGTGTATTGAGATTATAGAACAAACGATTAATTCGTTTGCATAAAAACAAATAGAGCGATTCGTAACAAATCGCTCTATTCTTTTTAATCATTCAGCTTTAATACTGCGAGGAAGGCCGATTGCGGAACTTCTACATTTCCAATCTGCCGCATGCGTTTTTTACCTTTCTTTTGTTTTTCGAGCAATTTGCGCTTTCGCGAAATATCACCACCATAACATTTGGCCGTCACATCCTTTCGGACGGCTTTCACTGTTTCGCGGGCGATAATCTTCGCTCCGATGGCGGCCTGTATAGCGATGTCGAATTGCTGCCGGGGAATCAATTCTTTCAGCTTTTCACATATCCGGCGTCCGAAGTCGTAAGCGTTGCCACGATGTATCAATGCCGACAGTGCATCCACACTTTCACTGTTGAGCAATATATCCAGTTTCACCAGGTCTGCATTTTGATAACCTGATGTATAATAGTCAAACGAAGCGTAACCTTTCGAGATACTTTTCAAACGGTCATAGAAATCAAACACAATCTCCGCCAAGGGCATTTCGAAATTCAGTTCCACACGGTCGGTAGTCAGGAAAACCTGGTTTTTCAATACTCCCCGCTTATCAAGGCAAAGTTTCATAATGGGGCCAATGTAATCAGCCTTGCTGATCACCTGTGCCTTAATATATGGTTCCTCAATACGGTCAATAACCGTGGTTTCAGGCAAGCCCGAAGGGTTGTGCACATCTATTTCTTCGCCCTTACTGGTATATACTTTGTACGAAACGTTTGGTACGGTGGTAATCACATCCATGTCGAATTCGCGGTCAAGGCGTTCCTGGATAATTTCCATGTGCAACAGCCCAAGGAAACCACAACGGAAACCAAAACCAAGTGCAGCCGATGATTCGGGAACAAATGTGAGTGAAGCATCGTTCAGTTGCAGCTTTTCGATGGAAGCGCGTAATTCTTCGTAATCGCTGGCATCCACGGGGTAGATACCTGCAAATACCATCGGTTTTACTTCTTCGAATCCGGCAATAGCCTTGTCACAAGGGTTTTCCACATGAGTGATGGTATCGCCCACCTTTACTTCACGGGCAGCTTTGATACCGGATATGATATAACCCACATCGCCGGTGTACAATCGATCGTGTGGTTCGAGTTTGATGCGCATCACACCTATCTCGTCGGCGTTGTATTCCTTACCGGTATTGAAGAATTTTACCAGATCGCCGGAAGAGATGCTTCCGTTGACGATCTTGAAATAGGCAATGATTCCACGGAAGGAATTGAACACGGAATCGAAGATCAAGGCTTGCAAAGGCGCTTCGGGATCGCCCTGTGGCGGCGGTACGACGTTGACAATACGTTCAAGGATGGTGTCGACGCCTAATCCTGTTTTGCCACTGGCTTCAATAATATCATCACGGTCGCAGCCCAACAAGTCAACAATCTGGTCCTTCACAACATCAGGCATTGCTGCGGCCATATCCATTTTATTCAAAACCGGGATGATTTCCAGATCGTACTCAATGGCTTTATAGAGGTTTGAAATGGTTTGCGCCTGTATGCCTTGTGTAGCGTCGACAATGAGCAATGCTCCTTCGCATGCCGCAATGGAACGCGACACTTCGTACGAAAAGTCAACATGACCGGGGGTATCAATCAGGTTAAGCGTGTATTTACGGCCATCGTGCAGATAATCCATCTGTATGGCGTGACTCTTAATGGTGATGCCGCGTTCGCGTTCCAAATCCATACTGTCCAACACTTGATCCTGAAAATCGCGGTCGGCAACGGTATTGGTAGCTTGCAGCAAACGGTCGGCTAAAGTGCTTTTTCCGTGGTCGATATGAGCTATAATACAAAAATTCCTGATATGATCCATCTATGATACGGCTTCTAAAAATGTGTGCAAAGATAATTTTTTTCAATGAAATCAACTGATATTAGTTCCTTTATTCAATATAAATTCGGTCATTTTGTCATTAATCAATATATATCAAGCGACAATTTGTCACCTATGTGTTTCTACCAAATTCCACAAACAATTAATTATATTACAGTTACATAAAATGAACAAAATTTTGGCACTAATGTTGAAAATAATAAATCAGAATTTGATTTTTAAAATTATTGTTCAATTTAAATACAGGAGGATCATAAAATGTTAGTGAAAAGACATAGTAATTATCTGCCGACATTAGTTAACGATTTTTGGGGCGAAGATTTATTTCCCAATTTTGAACAGGAATGGAGCCTGACTCCAGCGGTCAACATCATCGAAGGCGATCAGGAATTCAAGGTTGAAGTAGCAGCACCGGGTCTCAATAAAGACGACTTTACGGTGAATGTAGAAAAGAATGTCCTTGAAATTTCGGCCGAAAAGAAAGATGAAAAGGAAATAAAGGAAAAGAAGTATCTTCGTAAAGAGTTTAACTATAGCCAGTTCAAACGAACCTTCAGTTTACCGGGCTATGTTGACGCTGAAAAAATCAAAGCCACACATAAGGATGGCGTATTGACTGTAGAAATCCCGAAAAGGGATGAAGCAAAAGTAAATCCAAAAAAGCAGATATCGATTTCGTAAATGCTATGGTAAAATTTGATGAAGAAGCTGTTCAAAAAGTCGGAAAAGCACGTCATTGCGAGGAGGAATGACGAAGCAATCTACTGCTATTCAAATAGATTGCTTCGCTATCGTTCGCAATGACGAACCGAAAACAGACTTTTTGAACAGCCTCTTTCATTTATCTATTAAGGTATAAAGCAAATTCAAAACGGTTGTCGAAGCCCGTTGTATGTTATTTTCGCGATTATCGCCATAATGCAGCAACTTTGCTACAATTTGTGTTGCCGATGCCACAGCTATCCATATGGTTCCTACCGGTTTCCCGGGGACACCGCCCGTAGGTCCGGCAATTCCCGATGTGGCAATTCCGTAATCCGTATCCATCAACAAACGGACATTCATAGCCATCTGTGTTACTACTTCTTCGCTAACAGCACCATGCATGGCAAGGTCGGATAGATTTACCTGTAGCACATTTGCTTTCACTTCGTTGGCGTATGCTACCACCGAACCTTTGAAATAAACAGAACTACCTGACATGGAAGTTAATAAGTGCGCTACATTTCCGCCGGTACAACTTTCGGCTGTAGCCACCGTTTTCCCTTTTGCCGTCAACAAACGGGCTACGATTTCCTCGATGGTCTCGTCATTTTCGCTCAATAAATGATTTCCCAAAACAGGGCGAAGCGCTTCGATCTGTTTCTCTACCTGCAATGCAATGACATGCCTGTCTTCGCCAGTCGCCGATAATCGTAGGCGGATCATTCCTCCTCCCGGCAAGTAAGCTAGCTTTACATTCGGGGGAAGTTTATTTTCCCACTCTTCAATGAGCAATGCCAGCGCGGATTCCGGGATACCGGTAACCAACAACGTATGGTGAAGTATGGTGTTTGTATTGAAATGCCTTTGCAACCGTGGCAAAACTTCATCCTGCATCATGGTCTTCATCTCGAACGGCACACCCGGCATGGAAACATAAACAGTCCCGTTTTTCTCGAACCACATGCCAGGCGCCGTACCGCAACTGTTATACAGTACAGTGCAATGTGAGGGCACTTCAGCCTGTTTCACATTCAGCGGGTTCATTTCGATGCCCCGGGCTGCCATCATCGTTTCAATATGCTTCAATGTTACGGCATCATTAACAAGCTGGTCGCCCGTGTATTCGGCCAACGTGGCTTTGGTAATGTCATCCTTTGTCGGACCTAATCCACCGGTGATCAATACTACCGGTACCCGCTGCGATGCTTCTTCCAGCGCCGCAAGAATATGCCGGCGGCTATCGGATATGGATGTGATTTGCAGCACATTCAGACCTATCCTGTTCAACTCCTTGGCCATGTAAGCCGAATTGGTATCGACTACCTGCCCAATCAACAATTCATCGCCAATGGTTATGATTTCTACGTTCATAAAGGTAGTTACGAGTGACAAGTGACAAAGTTACGAGTGCAGAGTCCTGTAACTTGTCACTCGTAACTCGTAACCATTCACTATTTCTTCAAAAGATCGCGGATTTCGGCAAGGAGTTCCTCTTGCTTGGTGGGAGCAGCAGGAGTAGCGGGAACTTCTTCTTTCTTCTTATTAAATGTGTTAACCGCCTTGATCACCATAAAAATAGAAAATGCAATGATGATAAAGTCAAAAACGGTTTGGATGAAGTTACCAATGTTAAGCGTTACGGCTGGTTTTATTACTTGTCCAGCTTCAACAACTGCATGATGCAACGTAACTTTCCATTCGGTAAAATTAATGCCACCAATCAACATCCCAACGGGAGGCATGATAACGTCGGCTACCAGCGATGATACTATTTTCCCAAATGCTCCACCGATAATAATACCTACAGCCATATCCAACACATTGCCACGCATGGCAAATGTTTTAAATTCGTTTAACCATTTCATATAATTTAAATTTTAAATATGTTATTAATATGACTAACAACGCATGTTTCAAAAAGGTTTTATCTTCATATGAAACACTTCTTTGCGTACTTTTTAGCCGACACAAAACTACATTTTTTTTTTATCAAATGGAGATAATCAGAAAATCACTTAATTTTGTCTTCATTTTCTAATGGCAGAATCCATCATTTTAATCTTGTTATGCACGAAAAAATCATTATTCTTGACTTCGGTTCCCAAACAACACAACTAATAGGCCGCAGGCTGAGGGAATTGAATGTATATTGCGAAATAATTCCCTACAACAAATTTCCCGGAAACGATCCTGACATAAAAGGTGTTATCCTGTCGGGAAGTCCATTTTCGGTAAACGACAAGGAGGCATTCAAGCCTGACATGTCGGCCATCAAGGGCAAATATCCGGTACTTGGTATATGCTATGGAGCACAATACTTGGCTTGGTTGTCGGGAGGAAAAGTGGAAAAAGGCGATTCGCGCGAATACGGCAGGGTAGCACTTACTCCCACCGACCAGCAGGATTTGCTGTTCAAAGACACCAAAAACAAATCGCAGGCTTGGATGTCGCACGGTGATACGATCACGGCTATTCCCGCCAATTTCAAGGTGGTAGCAACTACTGACGATGTTCCCATTGCCGCTTACAAGGTAGAAGGTGAACCGACTTGGGGCGTACAGTTCCACCCGGAGGTATTCCATACGGAAGACGGGCTGTTGTTGTTGGATAACTTTCTCACCATATGCGGCATGAAGAAGGACTGGACACCGGCTTCGTTTATCGAAGGCACTGTGGATATGCTGAAACAACAGTTAGGCAATGATCATGTAATCCTGGCCCTTTCGGGAGGCGTGGATTCGTCGGTGACAGCAGTCTTACTGAACAAAGCTATCGGAAAAAACCTGACCTGTATCTTTGTCGATCACGGGTTGTTGCGTAAAAACGAGTTTGAAAACGTATTGCGCGATTACGAACACTTGGGTTTGAATGTAAAAGGTATTGATGCCAGGGAACGTTTTTATGGTCAGTTGGCCGGAGTGTCGGACCCCGAAACAAAACGAAAAATTATCGGGAAAGGATTTATCGATGTCTTCGAAGAGGAAGCCCATAAGCTGGATAATGTAAAATGGCTGGGGCAAGGGACAATTTATCCCGACATCATCGAATCGCTTTCCATTACGGGCACGGTGATCAAATCGCACCATAACGTGGGTGGCCTTCCCGAAAAGATGCATTTGAAGTTGGTGGAGCCGCTCCGCCTGTTATTCAAGGATGAGGTTCGCCGTGTAGGACGCGAACTGGGCATGATGCCACACCTGATCAACCGCCATCCGTTCCCCGGACCTGGTTTAGGTATCCGTATACTGGGCGATATTACTCCTGAAAAAGTGCGTGTATTGCAGGATGCCGACGACATATATATCCAAACACTTCGTGAGTGGAATTTATACGATAAAGTATGGCAGGCAGCCGCTATCCTCCTGCCTGTACGTTCGGTTGGTGTGATGGGTGACGAACGTACGTATGAAAATGCCATTGCCCTGCGTGCCGTGACTTCTACCGATGCCATGACAGCCGATTGGGCACATCTCCCTTATGAGTTTATGGCTAAGGTTTCCAACGAAATTATCAATAAGGTGCGTGGCGTGAACAGAGTGGTGTATGACATCAGCTCCAAGCCGCCTGCTACCATCGAATGGGAATAAAGTAAAAAGGTAAGAGGTAAAAAGTAAAAAGTTATAGAGTTGGTGGGGAATATACTTCGCTTATGGGCGCTTTTGATTTCAAGAGTTGCAATGTTGATTTTTTGCTTTACACATCGAGCAAAGAAACGTAATTTTTCACCCTTTATTCTTCGTTCTTACCTTTTACCTCTTACCTTTTACCTTCTGTTTTTATCCTCCTGTAATCCTACCAGGTATGTTTCCAAAGGCGAATGCCTGCTGCGCTCGAACGAAGTAAAGATTGATAATGAAACGATCAAGAAAGAGGAACTGAAACCTTATATCCGGCAAAAACCGAATAAGAAAATTATCGGGATGAAGTTCCACCTGTGGTTATACAACCGCTCGAAGCTCGACAAGGAGAATAAATGGAACAAATGGTTGCGCAAGAATGGTGAAGAACCCGTGATATGGCAACAAACCATGACCGCCAAAACAGCGGAACAATTAGACCTTTACCTTGAAAAAAAAGGTTATTACTATGCAAAGGTTTCCGATACAGTAATCCTGAAAAAGAAAAAAGCGGATGTAATTTACAGAATCCAAACCGGCTGGCCATACAGGATAAACAAGGTCAGCTATTCCATTCCCGATACGGCAATAGCTAGGCTGGTACTGAGCGACACAACCAATACACTACTCAAACGCGGGATATTGTTCGATGTAACCATTTTGGAAAATGAACGCAAACGGATAGAATTAAACCTGAAAAACAAGGGCTATTATAGCTTTGCAAAGGATTATATCACATATCCATCTGATACTACCAACCTCAATAAAATGGTCAACATCGAAATGGTTATCAAGCCGCATTCCGAACGCACAGAGGATAATAAGGTAATCGAGGCGCCGTATCCGTTGTACGAAATCCGGTCGCTTACTGTAAATGCCAGCCTGAATATGCAGGACATGATGGAAAAAACAGATACGTTAAAAGCGGCTGTTGACACGTTGACCTATGGTGAGGTAAGTTTTATCATTCCGCAAAAGTTTCCCGTAAAAGCGTCGACCATCAAGAGTTCATTGTATATTTTTCCCGATTCGCTTTACCGTATTGCTGATATCAACCGGACTTACCAGCATTTACAAGGACTGCGTAATTTCAAACAAGTAACCATTAGTTTTTCTGAACCGCCGGGACAGTCGGAGATGTTGATGCGCGAGCTCGATTGCCGAATCAATCTGCTGCCATTCACGCTTCAAAGCTACGCTGTCGAACTGGAAGGAACAAATTCCGATGGTAATGTAGGAGGTGGTGTCAGATTTCAATACCAAAATAAAAGTCTTTTCAAGCATGCCGAAATTTTCGATCTGAAATTGCGAGGTACACTTGAAGCCGTATCAACCGAATCAAACTGGCAATTCAAAACAAAGATGGAATACGAAGCCGAGGCTACGCTGAATGTACCTCAATTCCTGCTTCCGTTCCGCTCCACACGTTTTATTCAGCGTTATAATCCCAAGACTCTTTTTTCCATTTTGTATAACTACCAACGCCGCCCCGACTATACGCGAACAGTATTCAGCACTTCGTTCGGTTACAACTGGCGAGGTTCTGATGTCATCAGTCACATTGTGAAACCGCTGGACGTAAATTTCGTAAAGTTGCCATATAAAAGTGCGGATTTTGACTCTACATTGAATCTTTATCCCTACCTGAAAAATAGCTATCAATCGCACATGGTGGTATCAAGCAGCTACAGTTTTATCAGGGATATGCGCTTGGCGGATAAGGAAAATGCTTTCTTTATCAGGACAAACTTTGAAACAGCCGGGCTTTTACTTGATGCTTTTTACAAGCTTTCCGGCAAATCGAAAAACGAAGGACAACCATACGAAATGTTCGGCAATGCCTTTTCGCAATTTGTAAAAGGAGATATCGATTTGCGTTATTATTATTCCGTCAATGGTAACAATACGTTGGTAAGCCGTATATTTACCGGTATGGGATGGCCTTACGGTAACTCGAAAGTCGCTACTGTTTCGGATGATGGCATTACCCAGTCGGTCGCTTCCATGCCATTCGAAAAAAAATATTATGTGGGCGGGGCTAACAGTATCCGCGGATGGCGTTTACGCAGCCTGGGACCGGGATCATATGTGGACACGACGACTTATTCGGGCTACCCGAACAATACGGGCGATATCAAGCTCGAAGTCAATATCGAATACAGATTTAAACTGATAGGGTTGGTAGAAGGTGCACTCTTCATGGACGCCGGTAACATTTGGGATACCCACAAAGACAAAGACCGGCCGGGTGCCAATTTCAGTTTCGACCGTTTCTATCGCGAGATAGCATTGAGCGGTGGAATCGGATTCCGGTTCAACTTCAATTATTTTATCCTTCGTGCCGACTTGGGCATGAAAATACACGACCCAGCCGGAAGCGGACGATGGGTGTTCACAACACGCCCCGACGGAGGCAAGCGATTTTCAGCCAATGATTTCAACATGAGCATCGGTATCGGATATCCCTTTTGAGCCTCTCTCCTACCCTTTCTTCCACATATTTTTGCGCTTGATACCTTTTTAGCTTGATCCAAACTCACAAAATTTCACAATTGGATACAAAAACCCTTCACCAATAAAGATGAAGGGTTCAATGTTCGGCAGCGACCTAATTTCTCACGAATTCACTATTTTTTCATAGCTTGGAAAGAGTAATCATTTATTCTATTATTGCAGCAAATCCTCCGTTTCTTACCATCTTGATTTGAAAGTTATCACCCTTTTTTACTTGTTTCTCCTTACGGCGGAAGTCCATTGCCTGGCGACCGGCGTTAATACCATCTTCAAACGAAGTCATTTTATAGTTTTTACCATTGTCCAGAAAATCTAAGGACAGTTCGAATAGCCTTTCATTCTCCTTATTATTCGTCATACCTCCAATATACCATTTATCTCCTTTCCGCTTAGCCACAATGGCATATTCACCGGCTTTAGCATCCAGCGCCTTGGTTTCATCCCATGTGGTTGGTACTCCGGTGATAAATTCAGTACAATCGGGATTGCGGTAATACAGGGTCGGATTATCAGCCAACATTTGTAATCCGCTTTCAAAAACGACAAACAATGCAAGCTGATAAGCTCTTGTTCCTATACTGGCCGAGTTTGGCCTGCGTCCACAATAAACATTGGGTTGCATACTGATCATTGCACCGGGGGTATAGTCCATTGAGCCAACCGCGTTACGCATAAATGGGAAATAAATTGAATTGTCCGGCGTGCATCCTCCCATTTGTTCCATACCTCTTACTCCTTCGTAGGAGATAATATTGGGGTATTTATACTCTAATCCCTTCGGACTGATAGAGCCGTGAAAGTCCACCAATACCTTATATTTTGCTGCCTCAGCCGCCACTCGTTCATAATAATTCATCATCCACTGGTCGCTACGGTCCATAAAATCAATTTTAACACCCTTAACTCCCCAATCAGCAAAGGTTTTGAACAAGTCCATATTATTTTCTACGGCCAGCCAGGTGAGCCAAAGTACAATACCAACATTCTTTTCTTTACCATAACGGATCAATTCATGTACATCAACTTTAGGGTTAGGGGTATACGGATCGCGTGTACTCATTGCCCAACCTTCGTCCATAATGATATATTCGATGCCGTATTTGGAAGCAAAATCAATATAGTATTTGTAAGTGTTGAGGTTGTACCCGGATTCAAAATTTACATCAGGGCCATAAGGGGATGCATCATTCCACCATTCCCAGCTTACCTGTCCGGGCTTTATCCACGAGGGGTCCTGTATCATACTCTTTGAAGCCAGTTTGCAGGTCATGGTATTTTCCAACAGTTGCCTGTCGTCTTTGGTAATGACAAAGTAACGCCAGGGAAAAGATCTTTTTCCAGCTGTTTTGGCTATATAACCTGCTTCTTCAAGAAGCTTCAGACTTCGATCTCCATCCTCTCCAAATTTTGTCGGAACTTTTGGAAAAGTAGAAGTGATGCCATTGTTGCCATTCGATTTAAGAAACATACACGGATAATCCGAAACATCGGATTCGGAAATCAATATTTTATATTGTTTTTTCGTATCTATAAGAACAGGCAATACTGCCATTTTATCTGTAGTGTTCCATGCTGTACTTTTGATGTGCGTATAGGGTTCTTCATAAGCTGTCTTAAAACGGTCAGGTTGTTGCAGGTGAAGGAGGTATTCGGATGGAAGGTTGATCGTAAAATCTTCATTCGTTACTTCTATATCGCCTTTTTTATCCGTAATAAAACGGTAGGCTATGCCATCGTTAAAGGCTCGAAATTCCACGGCATAATTTCCTTTGAATGTCAATGTCAACTGATTATACTCATTATTTACGGACAAAAATTTCAAGGGAACGATAGGCTTTAACACTTCATTCACCTTTGTTTTTTTCTGATTCGATAGCATTGGATTTTTTCCCAATATTTCGCTGCCTAAATCCAGGTTCAGGTAATTGTTTTCCAACAGGACATTGTTATGATATGATATCGTATAGTAGATTTTGTCAGAAAAACTCATTTCAATTTTTATTTCCCCGTTCGGAGAATACAATTCGGCTTTTTTCTGTCCAGATACACTCAAAACCGTTATAAAACAAGTCAATAATAAAAGAAATTTCTTCATGATCCTAATTGTTTGTTATTAATTTATACTTTTTTATTTCAAAAAAACCTGTAATACCATACCCGGTGCAGATAGATCACCTTCCGATGCTTCCATTAACCCGACTTTTCTGATCAACTCTCCAGCTATGATTATTTGCTTTCCATCTATTTTAACCTGATCCGAAATATCAACAGGCGTGTCGCCAGCCAAGTCCTGTCCATATATTCTTATCTCTTTATTGATGGCTTGCGGATAATTCAAAACCAACTCTTTGTAGTCACCAAAAATTCCTACCGGAGCTAACAGTTCTGTCAGTTCTATGGTTACTTTTTCAGGCTTCAACAGACATTCACGTCCTTGAACACGATCAATGGTCACTACTGAGGAAGCTCCATTTGGATATCTCGATGCCATAATAAATGGTTGATTTTTTGTATGCAGGTTCGTAATCTGAGGAAGCGGCATATTCCGGCTTACCCTTGCCGGGGCTTCTACGAAAAGCGTATCGCCTGCCCGTCTGTTCAACCACGTTTCCTTTTCGCCCATTATCCAACTATCAGTGAGCTTTATCGTATCGATTTGTACATCTGCATTTACGCCAAAGGGCTCTGCTATTCTGTGCCATCGAACGGCACGAGTAATTTCGTTCATGCGTTTTTTCAAATTCCGTCCGACAGGAGGAAACACATGGTCCTGTTCGCCATTGGGTAATTTTCCGTCGAAAGGATAACGCATGATTCCAATGGCACATCCGAGCCCAACAGCGATGTAAGGTTCGTCTTCACAGTTGATGATTCCTTTAGCCTTACCTTGTGTTTTATATGTAAGCACATTTGCGATCCGTTGAATAGTAACAGGAGCCGAGGTGATACTTTCCACATCGTAGGTACGGAAGACATCGCTGAATTCTATATATTCATTTACCATTGCATGTTCGATAAATAAACCGGAAGCATATTGATGCCCAAGGTCTGTCAGTGTTTTACGCCATTGCCCGTCATGATCCCGTTTTCCCCAGTCAACTTTCCAGTAACCGAAGCCCGCATCGTCTGCATCCGTTAACTTTTTTTTCCAATACTCTTCCGGATGATCACTGTTCCCGTCAACAGGTGATTCTTGTGCGCATATCCATCCTCCGGCTCCTTTCCAACCATACGACTTGATCTTTTTAGTCAAACCTTTCAGGCGTTCCCGTGGTGTTCCGGTAAATGACGGGAAACGGGTCTGATCCAATTCCGTTAAACCCAGATATTCATTGTTTCCTGTATTGATGTCCTGAGGAATATCCCATGAATCATCCATCACGAAATAGAGATCGCTACGAATTTTCGGAAAATAATTGATCCAACCTTCATATTTCCCCGATCCGAACAGACTTTTCTCATTGATGGCTTTACGAGTATTTCCAGCACCTGAAAAATCAACCACATATCCCTGTATGCTCCAGGTGCGAAAATAATCAGGCGCTTTCGAAGGTACATCAGGTACCAATGACTTTTGTTGTTGCAGTATATTACACGAAGCATGTGCCAACAATAATGATATTACTGTTAGATATTTAATAATTCCTGTCTTTTTCATTTTCTCAGTTCGATTTATTGTTAACTAAATTTTAATGAAATACACATCCATATATTGCTAAAAATCAATCTAATAACAATTGATCACCCAAACGTTGTAAAAGCAAATCTTTCCCACAAATTTAGTGCAAAATATTCACTTTACTGCACAAAAACCCCTTCACTATATCTAATGAAGGGGTTCAAAGTTCGGCGGCGACCTACTCTCCCACAAATGCAGTACCATCGGCGCTGATAGGTCACGGCAAACGGTATACAAAAAACGGTTCATCGTCATTGGTTGAGGCGAGTATTAATTCTTTCCGACTTTCATCAACTGTAAAATATCCCCACTGATCGAGTTTAAATTTCCTGACAGGATTTCCATTCCAATCATACTGCTCTACAAAAATGTAATAATTCTGCTTGTTGTTCTCTTTTGTTACTTCGTAAGGCGTGCGGCCACTATACAACAGATAAACGTATTCGGGCTGGGCGCATGCTCCCCAGTAATGGGTAACATTTGCATCCAATCCATCCATTTTGTAAGGAGAGGTTTCATCAAAAGTATCCCTTTCAAAATTAATGATCCGCACAGTTTCGGCATTCAAGTCCATGAATTTAACGATCTTAAAATATTTGTAAGCGTACACCATCCTGTTCTTTTCGCAATTGACTGCAAAGTCGCCAATATAAGTAAAACCGCTTTTTCGTTTTGGATTGAGCGCTAAATTATAAATTTCACGACAATAAGTGCTGTCATTCGTTTGTTCGACCTTAAATATCCCTTTCCCCAAAGATGTCGTTTCCACATAAATAAACGTGTTTTCATCCAGATTGACTAACTGTTTGTCGCTATATCTCTTGGTTTGACCCGTCGAAAGTTCAAAAGGGAAAGCTTGCATTTGCCCCTTCCTATCGATAGAATATAACTTTTGATTGGTCGTTTCAAATGCATAGGCCAGTAATGCGGGATCGTAGGTTGGAACCAATTCGGGAAAAACAAATTCATCAGGGCCTTGACCGCTACGACCGAATGTTTTGAGCAATTTCAGGGTTGACCGGTCGAAAAGCATGAAAAAATATCCTGAACGTAACCTGCTTTTGGCCACTAAATAATCATCTTTCACATTCATGGTCATTTCACTTACGTTAAATATTGCGGTATCGCCGGTGATTTGTTTCCCGCTAAGTTCAACAGCCTCGCCAAAGGGATTTCTGCTTTTGAGAAATATTTCGCCACTCTCTAATGGTGGTAAAACAAAAACAGTTGTATCATCAATCAACTCGGGTTCGGATGCAGCACCAATATTGGTATTACGGACATTTTTGCAGGTTGCTAATAACAATATAATTAGGGCTAAATGAAAAGTAGCTTTCATAATATGAATTTATGAGATAATCTCACAAATTTAGTGTAAATTTCACATAATCCCACAAAAAAAACCTTCACTATTTCTAATGAAAGGTTCAAAGTTATTCGCTGACGCTCATGAGAACGCTCGCTAAGTTCGGCGGCGACCTACTCTCCCACAAATACAGTACCATCGGCGCTGATAGAACCAATGCCATCAATAGTATTCATATTTCGAAACATAACTCATCGTTGAACTATATATTGAAAGTTCTTCGGATTCAACATAAATCAAATTATCATTTTTATCATAAAAACGTCTGATTTCTCTCAGTTTTTCGTTATTGTTCATAAAAATTTCGGTTTTTACATTCAGTCCGTTTTGATAACTATGTACACTAATTCGAATAGGTGTGTTATCCGTTGCTGAATAATTAGTTTCTTTGACTAATTTGTTCTGATTATCATACTCATACTCAATATATGTTGTAAGTTTACTATGCCAAAGTTCAGTACCATGATATGATTCACTATATTTATCTTCTCTCTTTAGATTATTATCATAATAATAGAGGTTATAATCTGTTCGGAATGGTAATGCATGAGGATACACGATTACTTCTTTTACTTTATTTCCATCTTTATCATATGAATATGTACGTGTTTCCAAATTTATGAACCCTTCATAAATGTTGGAATGATAATAAATGATTTCCTCCAATTGCCCTTTATTGTTATATACGTAGTCAGAGTAAGAAAAAAGTCCAACGATAGTTCCGTTTTCGTACATAGGTTGAGATACTTTACTTATCCTTCCCTGTTCATCGTATTCATATTGGGTAATAATCATACCCCCTTTTTGTGATTGTATTGATTCTACATACGAAATGTGCTTCAACTTACTGCCTTTAGCATACAACACGTCATTAACCCTGTAATCGTGTATAACAAAGTTGTCATTGTCCATTTCGTCTTTTCCACAACTTAATAGTAAGAATGAGAAAACAAACATGACTGTAAAATTCAAAATCTTGATATTCATAATCCTAATTCTTTAAAATAGTTAATGGACAAGTCGCAAGTATAAAATTTATTTTCATAAAAACAAATTTTTCCACAATATTTTTACCGCACCAAAAAACCCCTTCACTATTACTAATGAAGGGGTTCAAAGTTCGGCGGCGACCTACTCTCCCACGAATGCAGTACCATCGGCGCTGACAGGTTTAACTTCTCTGTTCGGAATGGGAAGAGGTGGAGCCCGTCGCTAAATTGAAAAAATTGTTCTCTATTTAACCTTATTGATAGTCACTATTCTTTGCATTTCAAACAGTGTTTTATTGGGATAAAATTCACCAACCACATCCTCCACCATTCTGAAATATTCTATTT
>JAVBSH010000141.1:0-18884 GCA_031547085.1 Bacteroidales bacterium | reverse complement strand
ATATTCGATCAGTGTATCGCAAGGTGCAACTTTGGTATTCTCGTTTGTTGGGATGGCCACTCAGGAAATTGCGATCGAGAATCGACAAATTGTCGATGTGGTTATGACTACAAGTGCACGAGAAATTGACGAAGTTGTGGTTGTGGCGTATGGTACAGCAAAGAAAAGTTCTTTTACGGGGTCGGTAGAGACAGTGAGCGCTAAAAAACTTGAAAACAGATCCGTTTCTAATGTCACCAAAGCTTTAGATGGAACCGTAGCTGGGTTAAAGACAACATCAGGCGGCGGACAACCCGGAGATGGCCCCAGCGTGGTGATACGTGGATACGGGTCTATTAACGCATCCAAAAGCCCTTTGTATGTGGTTGACGGAATACCATATGATGGCGCCATGAATGCTATCAATACAGCAGATATTGAATCTATTTCGGTACTGAAAGATGCTTCGGCTGCTACATTGTATGGAAGTAGAGCCGCTAATGGTGTTATAATAGTAACGACAAAAAAAGGGAAATCCGGTGTTCCCGATGTTAACTTTAAAGCCAGTTGGGGCATTTCATCACGAGCAGTACCTCGTTACGAAACAGTTAATGAGAAAGAATATATGGAAATCGCTTTCCAATTGTTTAAAAATGATGCAATATATGCAGACGGTATCAATCCAGATATTGCCGGCGGAGTTGCACTTTCAAGAATGGCAAGTTCCACATCGGGAATCGGAGGAGAGTTGTACAACCCGTTTAATTTTAAAATACCAGAATTAATCAATCCGACAACAGGTAAAGTCCGCGATGACGCAACACTCAAGTATCATGAAGATTGGGTTGATGAACTATTAGCCGATAAGCCGCTTCGTCAGGAGTATCAATTTTCTTTTTCCGGAGGTGCCGGAAAAACAAATTTTATGACATCATTGGGCTATTTAAATGAAGAGGGTCTTTTGGTTACTACCGGATTCAAAAGATTTTCGGGAAGAATAAATATCGATAGCCAGTTGAAAGACTGGTTGAAAGCCGGATTAAATGCAGCATTCTCTCAAACAACCTCTAATTTTCAAGACTATAATAATAGTTCAAGCACTGGTAATGTTTGGTACTCTTCACAGTTTATTGCACCTATTTATCCGGTTTATATGCACGATGTAGATGGCAAATTGATTCTTGATGCAGAGGGGAATAAGCAATATGACTATGGAAAAACACGCCCTATTCAATCCAATTGGAATGCAATTGCCACTCTTTATGACGATAAAACAACCCAAAAACGGGATAATATGAGTGGTCGTACATATTTGCAATTCGGAGGAAAAGAAATGAACGTAGACATTCTTAAAGATTTTTCATTCATTACCAATTTCGGATTCGATTATTATAACGGGGATTATCTCCAATATTATAACCCCTACAACGGTAATGCAACATCTTCGAATGGCAGGGCAGAAAAAATAAATACGAAAGTGCTCAGTTATACATGGAACCAAATACTTTCGTATAATGCGAAATTTGCAGGTCGTCATAATCTTGACGTATTGGCAGGACATGAATATTACAATAAAAAAATCAACAATTTGAATGCCCAAAAAACCGGTTTCGCATTCGGCGGGCTTTACGAATTGGATGCCGCATCAACCATATCCTCTGCGGGATCATACGAAGATAATTATACGGTAGAATCATATTTCAGCCGTGCCAATTATAATTATGACGATAAATACTATTTGTCCGGAAGTTTCAGAACCGATGGATCCTCTCGTTTCTATAAAGATAATCGTTGGGGACAATTTTGGTCGGTAGGTGCATCTTGGCGGGTCTCCAGCGAAGGATTCATGGATAATTTGGACTTTATCAATAATCTGACTGTTAAGGCGAGTTATGGTACACAAGGCAATGATATGATATTGAAATCGGTCAACGGAGTTTATGTTCAAGATTATTTCCCGTGGATGGGCTCATACAGTTTAGAGTATCCAGACGCATCCAGTGGTGGCGTAATTCCTGTCAGATTAGAAAATAGAGAATTATCGTGGGAAAAGAGCAATAATTTCAATGTCGGTATCGAGTCTAAAATGTTTGATAGTCGATTGGGATTGACAATTGAATACTACAACAAGTATACCACCGATATACTTTTGGATAGACCAAAAGCTCTTTCAACCGGATTCGGCAGCTATACAGCTAATATCGGCGACATGGTTAACAGCGGTATCGAAGCTACTATCACCGGAGATATTATCAGAAACGATGATCTCAATTGGAATGCCACCCTCATTTTTGCTACTGTAAAGAATGAGGTTAAGAAATTGACCGATGATTCCGATCAAATTGTCAGCAGTACATCGATTATTAAAGAAGGGAATCCGTTATATGCATTTTACCTGCCTAAATCTGCCGGTGTAGACCCTTTGACGGGTTCTCCCTTATACTGGATATATAAAGATGCCGATGGCAATGATTTAGACAAACCCTACATTTCTGACGATTACGCAAAAACCACGGCCAACCGTCAAATTTGCGGTACAAGAATACCCGACTTGGAAGGCAGCATTGCAAGCGAAATCAGATATATGGGCTTCGATCTGTCGGTGTTGGCAACATTTTCCATCGGCGGAAAAATATTGGATTACAATTATGCCGATATGATCGGAACCACAGGCGTATTGTATAACGGGAACACTTTCCATAAAGATGCTTTAAGGGCTTGGAAGCAACCGGGCGATGTTACCGACGTCCCGAAATTATGGTGGAGTACCACTACAAGTTATACAGATCGTAATCTGATCAATGCATCTTATTTTGCCATCAAGAATATTGCATTGGGTTTTACTCTCCCTAAAAGAATATCCGATTATGTAGGAATAAATTCTGTACGTATTTTTGTTCAAGGAGATAATATCGCATTATTTTCGCACCTGAAAGGACTTGATCCGCAATTCAATTTTTCGGGAGTAACGTCCAACTATTCGTATATCACCAATAGATTAATTTCCTTTGGTATAGATGTTAAATTTTGATATTTAAAGTCATGAAAAATATATTTAAACTTATTTTTGTATTTATACTGTGTGTCGGTTATCATTCTTGCTCGGACAAGTTGGATACCGTTCCCACATCTGAAGTATCTCCGCAGGCTGTTTTTTCGAGTACCGATGCTGCTTATGCTGCATTGGGAGGTATCTATCGTTCCACATATTTATCCGGATGGACCACTGGAAATCAGGATCAAAATTTCGGAATCATGTCAACAAATTTGTATGCCGATTTGATGGGTGAAGATATGGTACAGCATGAACAAGGAAACGGATGGTTTTGGTATGATTATATTTATAATGTCCGCAGCCGTTATTCGTCTTCTTCCTGGAGGCCGTATGCAACATGGAATTTTTATTATACGTTAATCAGTAATGCCAATTATATTTTGACATACGTAAGCGATGAAACTCCGGGTGCGCAACAAGATATCGATAATATTTTGGGACAGGCTTATGCCATTAGAGCATATTGCTATTTTTATCTGATACAAACTTTTCAAAAGACATATATCGGACACGAAAATGATCCTGGCATTCCTGTTTACACAGGAGCAACAGCAAAGGATACAGAAGGCAAACCAAGAGGTACCGTTCAGGCAACATATGATCGAATTAATGAAGATATCGATAAGGCTATTGAATTGCTCAAGAATGCAACACCTCAAAAACATATTTCGAATATAGATTATTATGTGGCAAACGGAATTAAGGCTCGTATAGCATTGGTGCAAAATCGATGGGCTGATGCCGAGAGTGCAGCCAAAGAAGCGCTTTCTAAAGATAAATTGTTATTTGCCCAGAGCAGCGATATTTTGAGCGGGTTCAATAATACCGATATGCCCGGAGTTATGTGGGGAGCAAAAATTATTGAAGACCAGGCAACGGTATACGCTTCTTTCGGGTCGCACATGGATGCATCGGTAGACATGTACGCCAACGCATCTCGTAAGTGCATCAGCAATTGGCTGTACGACCAAATTGCCGATACTGATGCCAGAAAAAAATGGTGGAAAACTCCAGAAATATTTATGGTGGACGGACAACCAAAAGATGCTAAAAAGACCGGAGACAGTTGCAGTTATAATCAGGTTAAGTTCAGGTTTAAATCAGCCGGGTCTTACGCAAGCGATTATATATATATGCGTGCCGAAGAAATGGCCATAACTGCCGCCGAAGCTTTATGCAGACAAAAAAAATATACCGAAGCTCGCGGATATATTCGTATGGTGGGTGATGTCAGAGATCCCGATTATGCAGCACGTTTGGCAAAAGTTACCGATAGTGATGAACAAAGTTTTTCATCCGCGGGTAATGTATCCACACTATTGGACGAAATTTTGGTACAACGCCGCATCGAATTATGGTGCGAAGTAGGAAGAATATTTGATATTTTGCGTATGAAAAAAGGATTTTATCGTGATTGGACAGATTCTAATCATGCCAATTTGTTGGACTCGAAAAAGACATCCGATCCCGAATGGTGGGATCCTATTTTGACCATACCCCAATCAGAATTTGACGGAAATACAAGTTTGACACCGGCAGATCAAAATGGCGGGTTGTAATAACATAAATTGAAAACAAACATGAAAAAAATAGCATTATATCTCGCAGGTGTAATCTTTTTGACCATAAGTTCTTGCAGTCAAGAAAATGAAGGCACCATATATGATTTGCATGGAAAAGATTATGTTTCGTTCCCTTTGAATGAGGTAAGCGTAGGAATAGACATCAATGCAACTTATGAAACTTTTATTTTCTCTGTTGCGCATGTCAATACCTCTGTTGCCGGAACTAAGGCTACGATAAGCATTCTCGATAAAACATCCGATGCCTTAAAGGCAATCTTTTCCATACCCGAACCAAATATATCATTTAAGCAAGGGACTGGACAAGAAAACGTAACGATAAAATTTGATCGTTCAGCGTTGATTCCCGGTGAAACCTACACTTTTCAAATAACATATAAATCCGATACTGACCCATATCCACTAACTTCAAGAGTGGATACCATGACTATTTCCGTAGCTTTGGAACTCAACTGGAAAAAAGTGGCTTCGGGAACTTTTGCATCTGAATTTTATGGAGAATCTTGGCCCCAAGATATGGAACAATCTGTGGAAGTGGCCACTTTATATCGCTTCCCCGATCTGTATTATGCGGATTATCCCATTATATTCTCAATGTCGGCTGATGGGAAAATTACTTTTAACCGTCAAAAGGTAGGTGAGACCTATCCGGGATATGGTCCTATAAATATTAATATGCCTGCAGCCACCAGCCCCGACCAACCTTACAAGGAAGGTAATGTGATTTACTTGTACAGCAGGTTGGTTGTACCTGTAGGAACGGGTTGGGGCGTACTTGCCAATGGAATGGAGAAATACACCATCGATGCAGATTGAGAAACAGAATTCAAAATGAGAAATGTAAAAAAGTGCCTTTTCAGGCACTTTTTTATTGGTATGCCGCAAATGCGTCCACTAGTAGAGTAGAAAGGTAGAGTATCGAGTAGACTACTCCCCTTCCCCTCATCAAACCGTACGTGCGGTTTTCCCGCATACGGCTTTCCTGTATCGTTCATCTGAAGCATTCTTCAGTGAGTTGACGCTTGGTATTTGAGAACATCGATCATTCCATAACGGTTGATCAGTAATTCGTATGCTTGTTGTCCATGCAAGCTACTGCGGCGTTGACCCTTGCGATTGTAGAACCGGTTCAGGCTGTTCATCAGATACCACCGTAAACCCCGTCGACACTTGCTCGTATAGCTCACTCCTTCGATCGTGAAGTAGTTGAGCCACCCGCGCAGGATCGAGTTCAGTCCTTCGGCTACCTTCCCGGCCGGATAGTGTCCGTGGCTGTGAAGGTAGACGTGGATGTGTTCCCTGAGCTTCTTTTCCGACTTTGCGGCAGGGAAGATGTTCAGGTACTTCCGGGGGCGGCCGTGAAGGTCGCGGTCGTAACGAAAGGTGAAACCCAGAAAGTTAAAGGATTCTTCACGGGCATCGACCTTGCGCGTCTTGGTGCGGTTCAGTTGCAAGCCCATGCGTTCCAACAGATTCTCCAGCCTGTCTTCCGCCTGACGGACGATATGCTGACCCATCAGGACAAAGTCGTCCGCATAACGCACTATCTTCATTCCTGTTTGACTGAAAATTCCATCTCGGCGCTAGACCGCCTTGTCAATCAGGTTCATGTAGATGTTGGCCAGCAGCGGGGAGATGACACCGCCTTGCGGGGTGCCCATCTTGTTTTTCTTTCCTCCGCTGTAGCGGCCATCTTCGTTAACGGGCGCTTTTAACCACTTTGTGATCAAATCCAATATCCGGGGGTCGCTGATGCGCATCCGCAAGACGGTTAACAGCTTGGCGTGTGGGATCGTGTCGAAGTATTTCGACAGATCGGCATCATAGACTTCCGTTTTGCCTTCCTGAAGGTTCGCCTTGATTTCTTTGACGGCATCCCCGGCGGAGTGTCCCGGGCGAAAGCCGTGGGAACTCTCCGTAAAGTCTGCCTCAAAGATCGGTTCCAAGATAAGTTTACATGCCGCTTGCGCAATCCTGTCCCGGACGGTAGGAATACCTAACGGGCGTTTCTCTCCGTTCGGCTTGGGTATCCATACTCGCTTGACGGATTCCGGACGGTAGGTGCGACGGCGAAGGTCTTCTCCAAGGTCGGACAGGTAATCATCTACGCCGAGAGTTTCGACATCCTCGATGCTGATATTACCAACCCCGGGAGCGCCGCCGTTGTTGCGCACTTCGTCCCACGCCGTTTTCAGTATGTAGTCCAAGAAAATCTTATCATACAGTATGTAAAACTTATAGTCGCTTGACTGCTTGGCTTTTTGATATAGTTTCGACTAAAAAACCCATGTCCTTTCTCGGTAATTTAACATGCTTTTATGCAAATAAACTAATCCGGCAACTCTTTCCTGATACATTCAATTCTGTTTACGATTCATTCATTCAAAACTTCTTTACAGTAATGCCCCTTCGCTACGTGCGCTTTTACCTTTCCGCACATCATACACTAATACGGGCATATCCGACTCCCTCATCAACAGCCGTGACGCGCTGCCTTGTTAGGGTATCCCACGTTCATACGCTACCTTGATGCCACACGCAACGCCATATTACCCCGGATAGTCCCCGTTCCTTTTGCCTTTGTTATGGGCGGGCATTTGCTTCTGCTCCCATACGTAAACGAGGTTTCAGGCTTCATCAACTCTGAAAGACTGGCCACTACCGTTGGTTTAACGAGGCTTAACTGACGCAGCTTACGGCATGCGATTTCGTGAGCTTTACAGATTTCATTTCCTCCATCTGCATCACGATATCTTCAACCTGAACGGCAAATTGGGTTGACTGAAACTTTCATTCAATTAGGTATTTATTATTAACGTACGCTTCGTGGCGCACCAAAGAAACGGAATATCGATGCGAAAAATAAAAAATACTGCCATTATGGCATACAATCATAATCATATCAAGTGTCTGTATGTAATATATTTGCTTATTTATATTTCATTAAATTTTTAAAACATGACATAATGACAGTGTTAATTTTACTCTCTTAATGCTAGGGTAAATTTGTATTGTAGTAGCTTTTGTTATGTTGCAGGATCGGTATGAAATTACGCGAATAAGTTTCTATATTTTTCTATATTTTTGTAGTTCATTTTAATTTTTTATTAAATGAGGCGAATAATTAGTCTTATATTCTTGATATTATTAGTTGCTTGTACAAAACAGTATAAAAACGAAAAAATCGAAAAGTTTTTTTCTTCTAAAGGGTTAATAGATTCTGAATTTTCTTTGGATACAATAGATAATGAAGGATGGGATAGTGTACACATTGCAAAGCCATACGAAAATATCTACGCTTTTAAAGTTAACAACATACCCGGCAATGTCAAAAGGAGTATTGAAAGTGCTTTATTTACAGAGGGATACTGTGTTTTGATTTTTACTAAGAAAAATGAATTTATGTGTTTTGCTCGTGTAATAAGAGTAAATGCCGACTTTAGTTCTTTGGAAAAAAATAAATATGCTTCCGGTCAGGTCTACAAATTAGATGGCAAACGAAAGGTAATATTTGCCAGGTAACCATATTGTAGTGTATAATTGTCGGGAGCCCCAACATATTAAAATGCCTTACCTGTGAAGGATGCACAAACTCAGGAAGGTTTAAATAATGTGGTGAGGAATAAAGTAAATAATATGTTGGAAGTCAGGCGTCCGCGTATTGTTGGTATGTTAAACGATTTTTATTTGCAAGGTACAGCCCTCGATGATTATATCGCGCCAATCGGTAGCAGTAATATTGGCTTATCAATTCCCAACTCGATCACGTTTGTAAATGGGGAAAAGGTTTCAATGCAAATCAATTCGAACGGGTTAAATAAGGATTTTTATTTACACGAAAATGCAATTCGTCAATTGTCGTCACGGCTGGATTTACCTGCAAAGTATTTGAAGGAGATTGCGAATGGTGAGGAATGGCAGAGGGAACTTTGCAAGCGCATATTGAACGACCATAGCCAGCATACGCGGCGGGAACGGGTTTTGATTCGTGCCATAGGAAATGAAGTGCGGGGAGTATTGAGCGAAAAATATAAACGGATGAACTCCGTGGATATATTGTCGGCATTCGTCGAAGAAAGCAATGCCTTTGGAGCAGTTGTGGCAGACGGCCACCTGTCGGATACAAGGGTGTGCCTGGAAATGATAATGCCTGAACCGCTTGAAATCCCTACAAAACAAAACGGTACAATTTTACTTTATTTCGGCTCGCGTTTTTCAACGTCCGACTTCGGCGACGGTTCGGTCGAGTTGAGGGCCTTTTTGTTGAATGGCGCATGCCTGAATGGTATGGTGTGCGAGTCGGTAATGAAGAAAATACATTTGGGCCAGCGGTTAGGCGATAATTTGAGGTTATCGGAAAGAACCTACCAGCTTGAGACACGGACAACGGTTTCGGCAGTAAGAGATCTTACGAGGTCAATTTTCGATATGCCGGAAATCCAGGACAGGGCGTTGCTCATTCAGAAGGCTGCAGAACAGGAAGTTGATTTTGAAAAGGAATTGAAAAATCTTTTCACAAATCAAAAGCTTGATAAGACGGAAGTAGAACAGGTTGAGAAAATATTGATGATGAACCGCCTTGATGACGGAATGCAAGGAGAGGCAACGCTGTGGAAGCTCACACAGGCAATAACAGCCCACGCCCGGGAGGTAAGCTCTGTTAGAGCACGGGAACTGCAAGAACTTTCAGGGGCTTTGCTGGATAGGATTAAATAATGGTTTCATATATCTTTATCATCTTCAACTTTCAATTTGACAAAATCGTGTCCTGACGGGGCTTGGAATACATGCAGGTCGAACTCGGGGATGATGACCAGAACATGGTCGAAAACATCGGACTGTATCTGTTCGTATTTGATCCAGTTCTTTTCCGAAGAGAAGAAATATAATTCAATCGGTATTCCTTTTTCGGTAGGTTGTAATTGCCTTACCATGTGGTGAAGGTTTGTGTTGACCGGCTCCAGGCTCTCGATATAGCGTTCGAGATACGCCCTGAATACTCCGATATTGGTTTGCCGGCGGCCGTTCACCAATACCGAGTTGTCTATGTTGTGTTCCTGGTTGTAGGCATAGAGAATGGTTTCCTTTTGCTCGATATAGTCCTTCAATAATCCTATTTTCCTGTATTTGTCAAGCATTTCGGGCGTACAGAACCTGATACTGTTCATATCGATGTTGATGGATCGTTTGATCCGCCTGCCGCCCGACTCCTGCATTCCTCGCCAGTTCTGGAACGACTCGTAAATCAGTGCGGACGGGGGTATGGTGGTAATGGTGTTGTCGAAATTCTGTACCTTCACCGTGTAGAGTGTTACCTCGATGACATACCCGTTGATATTGTATTTAGGGACGGTAATCCAGTCGCCTACGCGCAGCATGTCGTTGGCAGATAGCTGCACACCCGAGACAAACCCGACAATGCTGTCCTTGAAAACCAGTGTTAAAATGGCCGCGGAAGCTCCCAATCCGGCAAAAAGCGTTACCGGTGATTTTTCGATGATGATACTGATGATGATGATTCCCCCGACAAAGAACAGAATGATTTTCAATATCTGGAATAGTCCGTGGAACGATTTCTCCCGAAGGTTTTTATTGTGATGAATAATTTCCTTGGTCAGGTCCAGGATGGCCGAAATGAAATTGATGACAACGGCAACCATATATACGGAACACAACCTGCGTATCCATTCGGCAAGGGTTGTTTCCTGGGTGAATATCAGCGAAACCAAGATATAAATCAATAATGCGGGAATGATGTAGATCAGGTTATTGATGACCTTTTTATCTAACAACAAATCATCCCAGGTCGCTTTTGTCCGTTTCACTACCGGGATGATGACCCTTTTAAAGATAACTTTGCAGATGTAATCGACAATAACTGCCAACAGGATAATCATTGCAAGGACTATAAACACGCCGGCTGTATTGGCTATTCCGGTGTCAAAACCAGCTTGTTGCTGGAGAAGTTCGCTGATCCTGGTTTCTATGTGATGCATAATTTGGGATAGGGATGATACGAGGAACAAAATTAATATGAATTATGTATTTAATATTATGATAATAAATACAAATTCATAAATAATCGCCTCAAGGCAGTATATTAAGAGGAAGATTCCTTTCGACAAGCTTAATAGCCCAAAAATTACCCTGCGTAGCTATGCTTCCCGCCAAGGATATAATTCACACCGAAGTAGGTCATCAATACGGCTAAAAAGATCAGTAGTACAAAAAAGTGATAAAACAAAGGTTTGCGGAACCACGATAAGGTTTTTTCGTGGAAAGTGAAGCTCATGAGCAAAAAGGTGATCAGCGCCCATATCTCTTTGGGGTCCCAGCCCCAATAACGTCCCCAGGAGACATTGGCCCAAATGGCACCGATGAAGATACCTGCTCCCATCAGGAACGACGCCGGGTACATGAACAGTTCGCTGGTTTCCTTCATCCGTACAATGTATGCATTACGGTCGATCCGTTTCCCGCCGAACAGCCATACGATGATCGACGTCAGGCTGTTAAGCGCCATAAACCCGCACAGTCCATATGCGACCATGATGGTAAGTACGTGAATACTCAGCAAGGGGGATTGCAATACAGGTACCAACGGTGTGATCTGTGGGTTCATCGAACTGATGTGCGCCACCAGCAGCGTGAAACCCGCCAGTAGGAAGCTGAACACAATGATCAGGAATGAATAACGGCGTGCCAGGATTCCGGTAAGGAGACTGAGCCACGACAACAGGAGCATGGTTTCGTAACCGTTGCTCATCGGGATGCGTCCGCCAATGTATGCCCGAAGCCCCAAACCAATAGTAGCAGCGATGAAAACCGCCCACAGGAGGATATAGAAAACCGTTTCTACTCGCGGCCATGATTGATCGCGTATGGTGCCGAAGATGAAAAACAACAGGCACAAGGCACCTAGGGTAAGACAGATTTTAAACAACAATGAAAAGATATGGACTTGGTTGTATGCCTGTTCTATTTTGAGATGAGTAGCTGATGGAAGGATATTACCCGCCTTCTTCTGTTGGAAAACCGACAGTTTATCTACATATACGCCGGCATCGGCCTTGTTTTGGATAAGTGCTTCGTAATAGAGCGGGAGGAAATGCCGTGCAAACACATTTTCCATAGTGTCGGCCTGTGGTGGGATTTCCGAATTGGGGGCAAACCATTGCAGGTTGCCATCCATACCTTGCATCGGGAATATCTTCAAAAGACTGCCCTGTTGCAGCATTTCAATCAGGTGGAACTTGTCGTCGAGTTTGACGGCTTCCTTGAGCCATCCCTCCTGCTTGTTCGATCCGTACATCTGGCGACGGTATGGTTCCAGTTTGTTGCGGCCGTTTGCATCGATGAAATCGATCAGACACGCCTTACCCGACGAATTGGTCATACGTTTCAGCTCTTCGCTTTTGACTTCGAACATTGGCACATGTTGCCATTCTTCAGGGAAAAACAACCATCCGAAAAAGACCTGTTCGCCCGACATATTCTTATATCGGCTTTTTCCTGTAAGTTTTACTGTGAAATCGTTGGCAAGGGTTTGTAGGGGACTGATCCGTCCCTGGTATTCGACCCACAGGCGCCCCAGCCGTTCAGCTTGCCCGGTATTGACGGTGAGCGAATCGGATGTAAGCAGTCCATCACCACTGCTACCGGTGGCGGCTTGGCTGGTTGTTATTACGGTCTGGGCGGCCAAGAACAATACGATAACGATGGCCGTCTTTCGTGCCAGCTTTTTCAGTAGGAACCGGAATCGTTCACGTTTGTCGAAAAGGATGAAAAGCATCGAAAAAAACATCAGGAAATATCCGGAATATGAAAGAAGTATCCCCCAGGTATCGTGATTGACACTTAGTATCGAACCCCGCCAATCCTCGTCAAACGACGACTGGTAGAACCGGTAGCCTTTGTAGCGGAGAATATTGTTCATGGAGATTTCGCGTTCGAAACGTTCGCCGGTCTTGGCATTCGCCACTTCCACAATACTGATGTAATTGGCCGGCGAGGTGGTGCCGGGATAGTATTCTATTTCGAATGATTTCAGCGAAAGCGAAAACGGGAGAACTACTTTATTATGTGAACTCTCGTCGAAGAATGTCGACACCTGACGGTCGACACGCAGATGTACCTGTCCGGTTTTACCTGTGAGACGGGTAATGAGCGCTCCCGACAGGATGATAAGAAAAGCGGCATGCAACAAAAAAACCGACAACCGCTTATACAGCGAACTGACTATAATGTAGTAGCAACCAAGCGTTGCCAACAATACCCATACCAGGGTAAACCACACACTGTCGTAGAAAACCGAGAAGGTATGTTCTGTTCCGTGTACATGTTCGTCCCACGTGGCCCATCCCAACACCAATAGCAAGAAGGCCATCAGCAGGAAGGCACGTAATCCCATTTTTTTATCCATCGTGTAAAGATTTGGATTTCACGGGAAAGACTACTTTATGTCTCCGATTACTTTTACAGCTTCTTCGAGATAAATATCCTTGTTGAGGCCTTTCACCCATTTGTCCAAAAGTGCTATTTTAGCCGTATCGCCCTCCTCCGCAGCAATATCTACCGCCATAGCTGCTACATTGAGCTGGGTCGGTTGCTGGCTTACTTCCTCGAACCGTTTTCCTTCCAGTCTGCGCTTTTCTTCGTCTTGTTGGAAAGTTTTCAGGTTCAACGATAACTGTGTTTTATCGCGTTGCTTTTTCATGATTCCGATCTGCTCGGATAAAAGTTTAAACACTTCGCTTTTGGATGTCCGTTCTTTGCTATTTTTCTGCAACATGGCAACCGGCACAGGATTTTTCCAAACAGTATATTTTGCAGCATCAACTGTTGTCCAGGGCATACAATTGTCCTCAAAACGTTCGCCTACCTTCCATTCGCTGTATACATCCGGAAGGACAATATCGGAACTAACGCCTTTCAACTGCGTCGACCCGCCATTGACCCGGTAAAACTTTTGAATGGTGAGGAACAATGACCCCAGCGGTTTTACCTTGCTGAAATTCATAGATAAATAATCGTCCAGGTCGAATATCTCCTGCACGGTTCCTTTACCAAAAGTGCTTGGTCCGCCAATGATCACCGCACGTTTATAGTCCTGCATGGCAGCGGCAAAAATTTCGGAAGCCGAAGCGCTGACAGAACTGGTCAACACTACCAATGGCCCTTCGTATTGAACGGCAGGATCAGGGTCGTCGTATGCACGCGGCAAACCGATATTGGCTTTTACCTGCACAATAGGCCCGCTTTCGATAAATAAACCGCCCATCCGGATAGCATCAGGTAATGAACCACCGCCATTGTAACGCAAGTCGAGTATGATGCCTTGCACCTTTTCATTTTTCAATTTTTCAATTTCCTTGGCTACATCTTCGGAAGCTGCTCTTCCGGTAGGCGTTCTTTTAAAATCGACATAAAATGCGGGCAGGTAGATATAACCTACCTTGGCTTTGGTGGCCGGATCAGTCAATACGGCCGACTTGGCATAAGTTTCTTCAATGATTACCAAATCGCGGGTAATGGTGATGTCGTGAATCGTACCGTCGCTGTTCTTTTTTACCGTAAGGGTCACTTTGGTGCCTTTTTTACCCCGTATTAACTTCACGGCATCGTCAATCCTCATCCCGAAAATATCGACAGGCACCGCTTCGTTTTCCTGTTTTACTTTCATGATCAGGTCATTTACCTTCAACTCACCCTGGTGCCATGACGGGCTTCCGGGCACGATATGCACCACTTTTACATAACCGTCGGATGTTTGCAGGGTAGCGCCAATACCTTCCAACTGTCCTGTCATTTCGATATCGAACTTATCTTTAGCTGTAGGCGTGTTGTACCTTGTGTGGGGATCAAACACAGCCATAACGGCATTTACATATCCCGAAAATTTATCTTCCGGGTTTTGCTGGTTATAATATGTAAACCTGTCGGCAAATGTTTTCATTTCTTGCTGACGAGCCTCTTTCTCCATCACTTCAAATGTCTTGCTGACGCTGTCTTTTTTCTGGGCTTTCATCATGTTCGATACTTGCACCAGAACCCTGTATTTTACTTCTTTGCGCCACCTTTCTTTCAGTTCGGGTTCATTGGCTGCCCAATCAAGCTTTTCAGGATCGGCTTCCATCGTTTCATTCGATGTGAAATCGAATGGTTGAGCCAAAAATTCCTTATAATAATTTTGAGTTTCAGCCACTCGTTTATCCAACAAACTGGTAGCCAAGCTGTACAGCTCGAATGTGTTATTGCGTATCTGATCGTCGATCTGTAATTTGTATACTTCCATCTGTTTTACATCCTCTTTGGTGAGGAACCATTTGAAAGGATCCAACTGTTTCAGATAGGCATCGAATACTTTTTGGGAAAACTGATCGTCAATTTTAGGAGGACTGAAATGATACCTCTCGGCAAACTGCATGACCATTTGCATGATTACATCGTTCTTTTCGGATCGTTTGCAGAACGAATATAATAATGTGGTGGAAATGAGTATAATGATGGCAACCGGGATGTAAAAACGTACTTTTAATTTTTGAAGAAATGACTTTTCTGTTGACTTCATACACTGAAGATATTTACTGGCTGAATTATAATAAGTCACAAAGTAAATACAAATTAAAGTAATGTGCAAGTGTATGGCTTTCCCAAAAAAATCATTTATTTTTGTCAACTTAAAGTTAAAGCAGTTATCATCTTTATCATCAAACATGGAATTTTCAGCAAGCATGATCGCAGGTTTCCTGCATGGCGAAGTGGAAGGCAACCCCGATACAACCGTGTCGACTTTTGCCAAAATTGAAGAAGGGCATTCAGGTGCATTGAGTTTTTTGGCCAACCCGAAATACGAAAAATACCTGTACGAAACCGGTTCGAGTATTGTCATTGTCAATAAGACACTCGTATTGGAACATCCGGTCAAATGCACACTGATCAGGGTGGATGATGCCTACCAGTCGTTTGCTTCACTGCTCGAATTATATACCTCGTCACAGCAGGAAAAATTGGGACGCGAAGAGCCTGTATCCGTGGCGGCATCGGTCAAATTGGGTGAAAACATTTTTATCGGAGCGTTTACGTACATTGCCGCTAATGTGCAAATAGGCAACAATGTAAAGATTCATCAACAGGTTTACATTGGCGAAAATGTTGTTATCGGCGACAATACGGTGCTTTATCCCGGTGTGAAGATATACCATGATTGCAAGATAGGCAACGATTGCGTGGTCCATTCCGGTGCAGTAATCGGAGCCGACGGCTTTGGATTTGCTTCACAGAGCGATACCAACTATAAGAAGATACCACAAATAGGTAACGTGA
This sequence comes from Bacteroidales bacterium, assembly GCA_031547085.1. GTDB lineage: Bacteria > Bacteroidota > Bacteroidia > Bacteroidales > UBA4181 > JAIRLS01. Next base: position 2,942 of record JAVBSH010000141.1, on the reverse strand, counting down.
TCATTGAAGACTACGTGGAAATCGGCGCCAATACATGTGTTGACCGCGCCACGATGGGTTCTACCATTATCCGCCGCGGCGTGAAATTAGACAACCTGATACAGGTAGCGCACAATGTCGAAATCGGTGAGAATACCGTTATTGCATCACAATCCGGCATATCCGGTTCGAGTAAAGTGGGCAAGAATTGTATGTTTGGCGGACAGGTAGGGCTTGCCGGCCACCTGGCCATTGCCGATGGTGTAAAAATCGGGGCGCAATCGGGTATTAACTCAAGCATTAAGAAACCGGATAGTACAGTTTTGGGTTCTCCTGCTATGGATTACCAGGATTGTATCAAATCGTATGTCATCGTACGCCGGTTGCCCGATTTGAAAAAGAAGATAGATGAACTGGAAAGAGAGGTGAAAGAAATTAAGAATTATAAATTATGAATTATGAATTGCGAGTGAAGTACTTGTAACTCGTAACTTGTAACTTGTCACTAAAAAAATGGCAGAATACGCATTGATAACAGGGGCTTCGAGCGGTATAGGATTGGAGTTGGCGCGGATTGCAGCATCAAACAATATGAATTTGATATTGCTGGCACGCAATGCCGAAAAATTGATGGAGTTACGTACCGAACTGGAAGAGCTTTATCCTGTAAAGGTATTGGCAGTGGGCTGCGACCTTGCCCAACCTGATACCGTGGAGAAAATAGCAGCATTGCTGCATGGTCGCGGTATCGTACCCGATGTGCTGATCAACAATGCCGGTTTCGGGATATACGGGCCTTTCGATCAGATTGGCGCCGAAACCGAAGGAGATATGATACAGTTAAATATCACCTCGTTGACAGAACTCACCAAGATTGTTTACCGGCAAATGCGCAGTAAAGGAGGCGGACGGATATTGAATGTGTCGTCTATAGCAGGTTTTATGCCCGGCCCATGGATGGCAGTATACCATGCCACCAAAGCCTATGTCCTGTCGTTCTCGGAAGCGCTGGCGAATGAAGCCAAAGGCAGCGGGGTAACGGTCACGGTATTGTGTCCCGGCCCCACGGCCACCAATTTCGAAAACCGGGCGTCGACCGGTAACGGTATCAAGATATTCCAAAAACTCGGTAAATTACCCACCGCACAACAAGTTGCCGAATATGGCTGGCAAAGCATGATGAAAGGCAAAATAACAGCCGTGCACGGAGGTAAAAACCGTTGGCTGTTGTTCCTGATCCGCTTCCTGTCCCGGAAAACAGTGATCAACATCGCCGGGAAAATGCAGGCGCCGGACAAAAAGTAAAATAAAAAACACGTCATTGCTTCGTTCTCCATTCGCAATGACGTGTTAAGAATCAGATTTTTAGTTGCTTTTTGATATTTTTATTTTCATTTGCTACTTAATACAGAATTTTCAACTGGAATACAATTTGTTATATTGATTAAAGTGTCATTCGTCCACCCAGTAAGTGTGCCTACCAGTTCAATGGTATCACCCACATTGTAGTTCAGGTAACCATCCGACTCATAAGCTTGGTTAATGATCCATAAATTAATAGATTTAAAATAAACCGAAGAAGAATCTTTGCGAATTATTTTGCCTTTATAAGGAATTACGTATGGCCCCATGTATTCATTCATTACAAAAGTACGGAGTTTCTTGATTCTTAAACCCAACTCGATTACCTCATTTGTGGACTTGGCTGGTAATACCGGATAACCAGATTCTTCTATTAGTAATTCCAGGCCATTCTTACGGAATATTAATTGATCCTTCTTCCCAAACCATTTTCGAAAAATATTGAAACTTGTATCCGCTTCGCCGTATAATTTCAATAGTATATCCTCATCAATAAATACAGTATCCTTAAACCGATTATTAACCTTCCCGTCAATGCCAGCGCTAAGCAATATATAACCTTCGCGGTTGAGATTCTTCCTGTTGTAAAGCGGCACATACGTATAATAACCAAGATTTCTTTTGAACGGGTCTACAAAAACCTCGTCAAGTTCTTCTTCGTCATCCCCATCCTCCCTGAAATAAGAAACGATTTCATCCATACTTTCAGGATAGTTTTTTGTTCTATGGAACACATCATCACACATTTCGGATAAAATTGGGAAACCGAACTGAGCCTCTAATAACACTTTCCTGTTTATGTATTTTCTTTTCTCAACAGAATATATTACTGTTGAAACTAAAATAACAAAAGCAAGAATGCTGATTATCAAAATTTTGATTCTTTTCATTTGTTTATAATTTTATATGATTATCCGATATAATGCCTAAAGATGTCTTCATTCCGCATGCTACGCACCCCCGAAGGGAGCGACGCAGTCAACCTTCCTCCCCCATTTTACCCACGTACAACACGTCATGTCGAATGTCCAATTATTTTCAATCAAACAAGCCGTAATGACGAAAAAAGCGCCGTCACTGCGAGGAACGAAGCAGTCTCAAAGATTGCTTTATCACTCGTACCTCGTGATTCGCAATGACGTGCTAATCAAATTTATACTTTTTTTGTCATTGGTACCAAGTAAACGAGGTACGAGTTTACGCGCGGAGACATCTTTAGGCATCAAAACCGATATTCATATAATTTTATTTTTTAAGGTCAGATGAAACTCAGAAGGTTTCTCCAGCCCCCGCTTTCATGCTTGGTATAAATTGCTACCACTCCGTCTCATGCAAAGATATAATACTTTCAAAGAACTCATCACAAATGACCGCTCGTTGTACCACATTTGCGTTCATACTGAAATTTATTCAAATAATACAATTCTATTTACTTTACTAGTGTCGTGTCAATCATCAACTGACGGATAAAGTTTTTTAAGTTTGATCCGCGCACCTTCGGTAGTAAATTGCCAATTTATTTTTGCATTCTTGTTATTTCTTGCCATTTGCCATGCATTTGTTTGCGATTTGACTTTCTCAATGTCTGGAATCCTTCTGTC
>JAVBSH010000224.1:0-6054 GCA_031547085.1 Bacteroidales bacterium | reverse complement strand
AAAGGTCGAGGATATTAAACAGTGGAAAAATGAAAATATCGGGGAAAGCCTTTTGGGGAAAAGAAATAAGTTGTTTAAAAAGTGGAACGATGATCTTTGTTGATAAAACCCAAATTTTTTACACCCCACCTGCTGGGTCTTCCAGACCCGGTAGGTTTTGTGATATGATTAGAAATTACATCATTCTGCAAATATATCTTAGGTATAATGTCTGATAATTAATAAAGTATAAACTAACTTTTGATGCATATTTTTGAATTGTATTTGTTTGAAAAAGACGATCTATCGTCGTTTTTTGGATAACTCACTGTTTGTCTGGTTCATTTTTTGTTTATAATGCGAGATTTCTTTTTTGTACATATCGGTGTTTTCGTTCACTGATTTATAAGCAAATTCATAGTATTTTATGTTTAACTTACAGTATTCCTTCAGTTTTAAGTTGTCTCCTTTTAGTACTTTAGGAAGTTTCATATTTTCTATTTCATCGGTAATTTTGATGTTTTCATTCCAGTAAAATATTGCTTTGTCTTTCCGTTCCAATAATGGTGCTATTTGCGAAGTGTCCCTAAATGAGTTGTATAACCTTGAAGCCTGAAATTCGTTTGAATCAAATTTGTGCATGGCCTCACTATACTTTTTATAATCATTGGGTAAACTTTTGTATGCGTAAAAAGAAAATATCAAAACAAATCCTGTCAAAATCCCTATGGTGGAGAATTTAATCCAGCTCAACTCCGGCTTTTTCAGGCTTGGAACAAGCGCATAGCCTGCAACTATTCCACTGACCAACCCCCCGACGTGTGCGGCATTATCCACATTGACACCTGCGCTGTTCCCAGAACTTATCCCAAAAACAGAAAGCAAATTGTAACCGATAAAGACGATAATGATTTCCCGGAATGCTTCCTTTGTTTGTTTATTCATCAACTTTGTGGTAAGAAGAGCCAGGAAAACACCAAACATTCCCAAAATTGCACCTGATGCCCCGACGCTGACAGTTAAATCGTTCCACCACAAACTTGATAGGTTGGATGCTACTCCTGTCAGCAAATAAACAGCAATGAACCTTGCTTTGCCAAGAAATGGTTCTAACAAAAAACCGATATAAAACAAGACAAGCATATTCATAAGCAAATGGCCAATTCCTACATGTAAAAAGCAGGCTGTCAATAATCGCCACCACTGCCCGTCAAGCGTCACCGGCTTGAAATTTGCTCCCCAATTCACCAAACTCACTTGATCGGGATGCATGACCTGAACCCCTGATATCGCCATCAATATAAAAATCAAAATATTGATATCGATTATTATTGGCGTGACAAAATAGCCATTCGTAGGTTTAAATATGGAAAGGAACCTTGCTGCTTTTTCTTTAATTGTTACAGGTGGCTTGTTGAGCAGGGTGTCTTCCGCTAATGTATAGTTTTCCCGGAGTTCAACTGTTTTTTGTTTTATCTCTTCAGTAGTGATAGCATGTTCTACTTCGTCAAATGTCCATATAAAATCTTTAATGTTTTTTCTATTCTTACCCCAACCAATAAGTTGCTTGTTTGTGCTTTCGCTTTTAATACGGGCAGTTCCGCTGCGTATTTTTACTATAATTTCTTCACTCCATGAATTTATTGAAGGTTGCGTATGAGCCTTAAATCCCGATTGACAAATATAATCAATGTTCCATTTGAGCCGGAGAGCTGTTTCAATAGCAATAACCAAAAAACCTTCTTTATCCAAACTACCGAGTTGGATATCCTTTGCATGTGCCATACTTCCTGATCATTAAAGTGTTGAAAACATCGTTTTAACCCAATTTTGTATTATTCGATCCGGTAAGCCGTAATATCCTGCATTCCCATGAGAAAATCCCGGATGCCCATCTGTTTTTTGCCTTCTAATTGTAAATTACGGATATCAAGCCATCCGCCATGTGCCGCGATCCGCAGGAATATCCGGTTATCGGAATTGATCGTGCCTGGGGTAGGAGAGGGGCTACCCTGTTGGATGGCGGTTTCATATATTTTAAGCGTCAACCGGTCACCTTTGGGTGTGACGAGCGTTGTCCATGCCGCTGGATAGGGCGAGAGGCCACGGACGAGATTGTGCACTTGTTCCACATCGCGGCTCCAATCGATCTTGCAGGTTTCCCTGAAAATTTTTTTTGCATTTTTTAGCGACAGGCTTTGTGATGCGTTATCTTGCGAAATGGCATTGACGCTGCCGGCAGCGATGGCCTGAACGGCTTCAGCCAGATGTGCGCCGCCGCTTTCCATCAGCCGGTCGTGGAGCGTTCCTGCATTGTCGCCGGGGTGGATAGGTTCCTCACGATACGATATGATATTCCCTTTATCTATCTCCTGATTGATGAAAAAGACGGTGGTCCCGGTACGTGTTTCCCCATTAATGACTGCCCAGTTGATAGGAGCCGCTCCCCGGTATTGGGGCAACAATGATGCATGGAGATTGACGGTTCCCAGCGGGGGCATTTTCCAAACTTCTTCGGGAAGCATGCGGAAAGCGACTACCACAAATAAATCCGCCTGGTAGCTGCATAACTCTTCAAGAAATTCAGGATTTTTCAACTTTTCGGGTTGCAGCACCGGCAATCCGTGCCGTACGGCACATTGTTTTACGGCCGACTCTTGTATTTTTTGTCCTCTACCGGCAGGCTTATCGGGCGATGTAACCACCGCCGCCACTTCGATGCCCATCCGCAACAATGCTTCTAACGATGCTACGGCAAATTCGGGTGTCCCCATGAAAATAATACGCATGTGTAAGATTCAATGATGAATGATGATTAATTCCAACAAACAAAAATAAGTTTTTTTAACCCTTTGAACAAAGGATTATTCGTAAAATTTTACTTATTTTGGCGAAATTTCTTATCATAAGTATTATTTAAAAGCAAAATAACTTATTAAAACAAATCCATGAAAACAGCAATTTGTACATTCCTGTGCTTTTGTATTCTTTTCCCGGCCGCGGCCGCGGTAACATTGCCATCTGTTATTTCGGATAATATGGTATTGCAGCGCGACCTTCCTATTAAACTCTGGGGTAAAGCCGACAAGGGCGAAGCCATCAGCGTTTTGTTCAACGGACAAACAGTTAAAACCAAAGCCGGCAAGGATGGCGTCTGGCGGGTACAGATTAAAGCCATGCCTTACGGTGGACCTTACGATATGACCATCAAAGGAAAAAATACCATTACCCTGCACAATATTCTTATTGGCGATATCTGGGTATGCAGCGGACAATCGAATATGGAATGGAACGTTGCCAGCAGTAACAATGCAAAGAGTGAAATCACCAATGCCCATTTTCCCAGGATACGGTTGCTCACCGTCAACAAAAGCATGTCCAATGCCCCGTTACAGGAAGCAGATGCGCAAAGTTGGGTTGTATGCAGTTCGCAAACCATCGAACAATTTTCGGCAGTGGGTTATTTTTTCGGTCGCGAGCTTTTCCGCCAAACGGATATCCCCATCGGCCTGATCAACACATCGTGGGGCGGTACCAATATCGAAACATGGACCAGTATCCCAATGATGGAAACGCAACCTGAGTATGCGCAAAAGTTAGAAGTACTGCAATCGCCTTCGTTTACCGAAAAAATGGAAAAAAAGAGCCAGCCCGATTTCAATAAAATGTTGGAAACAGAGCCGGGTGTGTCGCAAAAATGGTTTTTGCCGGAAGCCAACATTTCGCAATGGAAATCCACCAATTTGCCGGGACGTTGGGGCTCCGAAGGTATCAATGGCTTGGGTGTGGTGTGGTTCCGCAAAGAATTTACACTTACTGCCAAACAGGCCAAAGGAGCTGTTACCATCAGTCTGGGTAATGTCGATGATTGGGATGAAACTTATCTGAATGGCCAGAAAATAGGCGCGACGTTCTCATATGGCATTCAACGCCAATATATTGTTTGTCCCGATGGACTGCGTGAAGGAAAGAATACTTTGGTCGTAAAAGTGGTGAATACAGGCGGCGATGCCGGTATGTACGACAGCGCCGACCGTATGTATTGCCAAACCAACGGTGCACGTGTCCCGCTGACAGGCGAATGGCGCTACAAGGTGTCGTCGTTGATTGAAGCATCCGATAATGTAGGACCAAACGACTATCCTTCGTTGTTGTATAATGCCATGCTTGCACCGCTAACACAATTCCCGATCAAAGGTGCCATTTGGTACCAAGGCGAATCGAATGCCGGCGAAGCTTATAAATACCGGACATTGTTCCCGAACATGATTACCGATTGGCGTAATGCATGGGGACAGGGAGAATTTCCGTTCTATTTCGTGCAATTAGCCAACTTTACGGCGCCGATGGCTGAACCTTCGGAAAGCGACTGGGCAGAACTCCGCGAAGCGCAGCACATGACACTCAAACTTCCTAATACCGGCGAAGCGGTGATTATTGATATAGGCGAAGCCAATGATATCCATCCGCGCAACAAGCAGGATGTAGGCTATCGTTTGGCTTTGAACACACTGGCTAAAACGTATGGTAAGCAGGTGGAGTATTCAGGGCCGGAATACCAGTCAATGAAGGTGGATGGTAACAAGGTAATCCTTACATTCTCGCATACCGGTAACAATTTGGTTGCCAAAGGAAAATACGGTTACCTGAACGGGTTCAGTATTGCAGGCGCCGATCGGAAATTTGTGTGGGCAAAAGCTTATATCGAGGGCAATACGGTAGTGGTATACAGCGACAAGGTAAACCACCCGGTGGCTGTGCGCTATGCCTGGGCCAACAATCCCGACGATGCCAATCTATATAACTCGGACGGATTACCGGCATCGCCCTTCCGTACCGACGATTGGAAGGTAAGTACGCAAAAATAATGGCACAAAAAAACCTTGCCCGGAGGAGCAAGGTTTTTTTATGACTACGGATTCGTTACTAATTTGAATCAAGGATTGGGTTCTTTATTGATGAATCTAAGTGTTATTGATTGTTAATGATAATATTTCCAGTCTTTTAACAGAAAATATCTCAACAGGACTGTATCCTTTTTCCTATTTAAAATTAGCGATCATTATTACAGGGTTGTCTTCCTCATTGAGATTAGATGCAACTTGTTGTAACTTGCCCTGCAATTTTCCTGCTTTCGATGATTCCGATAGATAATATGTATCTATCAGGCATACACCTATATTTTCAGTTGTTTCTGCTGCCTCAAACTCCCAATAATCTTTAATAGTGAACTCATTGTTGATCCATAATGGGTCACAACTGCTACCATCCTTGAAATTATACATAATGTCAGTTACTGAAACTTTTGAGTTCGTATCCGTCATTTTCAGATCAATTGGAGTTTTTCGCAAGCATATGAAGTCCTTTGTTTTGAGCATTACGGTAAGCATCTGTTTCTGTGGATTTTCATCCTGTACAGATGGTCTACTGACCAATAATGGGACTAAACCTCTTTTTCTATTCAGCGAAAAAATTGTGTCGGAAGAAAGATCGGAAATAACAAATCCCTGCCCATCGCTATAATTAATTGGAGGAATAGTTACTGTTATTGGAAGCAAAGCGTTCTTACCCGTGTTATCCACTACGGTTTTAACAATTGTATTTGAATGCCTTACATTCATTGTTATATTCAACTTGGAAATTACCTGTCCGTCTCTTTTGGAAATAAACAGATATGGTTGATTACTGTATTTATCGGACAATATTCCATGATCATCGTATGCCAACAGTGTCTCGTTGTCGAAATTAAAGATACGCAAGCGCAGATCCGGGCAAGGCAATGTCCGTTTATATGTTCCGTCTTCCGAATAAACCTGTATTTTTGATAAAGCACGGTCAAATACAAATACTTTCTTGTTTTTTTCATCAAATGCCACGCTATATATTTGATGATAATCTTCACCACTTTTCCCTAGTGTCGTGTCAATCATCAAATGACGGATAAAGTTTTTTAAGTTTGATCCGCGCACCTTCGGTAGTAAATTGCCAATTTATTTTTGCATTCTTGTTATTTCTTGCCATTTGCCATGCATTTGTTTGCGATTTGACTTTCTCAATGTCTGGAATCCTTCTGTC
>JAVBSH010000034.1:0-59945 GCA_031547085.1 Bacteroidales bacterium | reverse complement strand
AAAGGTCGAGGATATTAAACAGTGGAAAAATGAAAATATCGGGGAAAGCCTTTTGGGGAAAAGAAATAAGTTGTTTAAAAAGTGGAACGATGATCTTTGTTGATAAAACCCAAATTTTTTACACCCCACCTGCTGGGTCTTTCAGACCCGGTAGGTATAAATCGAAAAATCCGAAAACCACTTTTACATGTGTATAAATAAATTTTAAACGTACCTTAATTTTAAACCAAAAAGAAATATCTTTGAGTCAAAATAGAATTATTCGAGCAAGAAAATCAATGTATTGTAAGGTAAGTTGGTCGTTTCTATTTGCTTGCAATGGTGTTCTTGCAGTCTAATATGCAGATTGTTATGTTAAAAATGGGCGGTCTCACGAGCGTTAACGAGTAATCGAAAATCAAAAATGCAAAAGGTTCTGCTTGCCATCGACTCATTCAAGGGTTGCCTCGGTTCATTGGAAGTGTCTGCTGCTGTCGAAGACGGTATCAAGGCAGTATTTCCCATGTGCGAGGTCGTTAAAATACCCGTTGCCGATGGTGGCGAAGGAACGACCGAAGCACTGGTGTGGGCTACCGGCGGGCAGATGTGTACCGTAGAGGTAAACGATCCGTTGATGAAGCCAATTCATGCACAATATGGCATTCTGGGCGACGGATACACGGCAGTTATCGAAATGTCGGCGGCGAGTGGTTTGCCTTTGGTTCCGGAAAGGCAGCGTAACCCAATGCTCGCCACCACATACGGTACCGGACAATTAATAGCTGATGCCCTCGACCGCGGATGTACACGTTTTATCATCGGCATTGGCGGTAGTGCCACCAACGACGCAGGCACAGGGATGTTGCAAGCATTGGGTTATCGTTTTCTGGATGCAGAGGGAAAATTGCTCGGGCAAGGTGGGCAAATACTCGGACGTGTGGCTGTTATCGATACCTCATCACGTCGTCCGCTGCTCAACAAGGCTCAATTTAAGGTTGCCTGTGACGTGGATAACCCTTTTTCGGGTAAATATGGAGCAGCATATATCTACGCTCCGCAAAAAGGTGCTAACTCACAGATGGTGGAAGCGCTCGACCGCGGACTAAAGCATTTTGCTGATGTGGTGAAAGCACAATCACATAGGGATATCGATTCCATTCCCGGTGCAGGTGCGGCAGGTGGCATGGGCGGTAGCATGTTGGCATTTCTTGATGCAACTTTGCAACCAGGCATCCGGTTGGTTCTTGATACCTTGCATTTTGATGATTTACTGGAGGGTGTCGATCTTGTGATTACCGGTGAAGGTCAAATGGATGCACAAACGACTATGGGTAAAGCGCCACAAGGAATTGCTGAAGCTACATCCCGAAAAGGAATTCCGGTAATTGCCCTTACAGGGAATGTCGAGGATGCCGAAATGATCAACAATATCGGTATTTGTGGCGTCTTTTCAATTGTTCCGCGTCCTATGACATTGCAGGAAGCAATGAATCCTGAAATTGCGGCGCACAACATCCGGCAGACGGTGGTACAATTGTTTGGCTGGTATCATGCAATGGCCTGACATGAACTATCGAATATTGCGTCAATATTTAATATTCAAATCATCACTAGTCACTTATCAATGGTTTCTTGTTTGGAAATATCTAAGAAATACGCATCAGTTGAGGCTTTGAAGAACATTTCTTTCGAAGTGTTACAAGGTGAGATATTTGGAATCATCGGGCCTGATGGATCAGGTAAAACCACACTGTTCCGAATCCTCACCACTTTAATGCTTGCTGACAGTGGCACCGCTACGGTCAATGGCCTCGATGTGGTGAAGGATTATAAGGCAATCCGCAATAACGTCGGCTACATGCCCGGCCGGTTTTCGCTTTACAAGGATTTGACAGTAGAAGAAAATCTGAACTTTTTTGCCAAGGTATTTCATACTACTATTGAAGAAAACTATGACCTGGTGAAGGGTATTTATGCCCAGATAGAACCGTTTCGCAAGCGTAGGGCAGGAGCATTGTCCGGTGGTATGAAACAAAAGCTGGCGTTGAGTTGCGCCCTGATTCACAAACCGGACGTACTATTTCTCGATGAGCCTACTACAGGTGTCGATCCTGTATCGCGCAAGGAATTCTGGGGTATGTTGCAAAATCTGAAACGTCAGGGTATCACCATTCTCGTGTCGACACCCTACATGGACGAGGCAGCCCTTTGCGACCGCATCGCATTGATACAGCAAGGCAGTTTTCTTGCGATAGACACACCGCAAGGCATCACGGGCCATTTCGACGAACCGTTATGGGCAGTACAAAGCAATCAGATGTCTAAGCTCCTTATTGACCTGCGTACCAACGACCGGGTAAAAAGCTGTTTTGCTTTCGGTGACAAACACCATGTAATAATTAAGAATGAAGAATTAAGAATTAAGAATGAGGAATCTTTAGCTCGGCGAGGCCAATTGGAATGGTTGAGGGAATACTTGGAAAATAAAGGGCATCGGGATATTGAAATAGATCGAATTCAGCCGGGAATTGAGGACTGTTTTATAAAGTTGACAAGCCATTGAGCTTGATATCAATGAAATCAAAAATTGTCATTCAAAAATCTAAAATGGAAAAGGCCATCGAAGTAGAAAATTTAACCAAGCGATTCGGTAATTTTACCGCAGTTAATGCCATATCATTTGATGTGGCACCGGGTGAGATATTCGGATTTCTGGGAGCCAACGGTGCTGGTAAAACCACTGCCATGCGTATGTTATGCGGATTGAGCAAACCCACATCGGGACGTGGGACCGTAGCCGGATTCGATATTACCCGACAACCGGAGGACATCAAGCGGAATATCGGCTATATGAGCCAACGCTTTTCATTATACGAAGACCTGGTGGTATGGGAAAATATCCGCCTGTTTGCAGGTATTTATGGCGTTCCTGAACGACAAATAGCACCCCGCACCGACGAGATGCTTTCCCGTATTGGTTTCGAGAGTGAACGAAATACCCGCGTAAAGGAACTGCCATTGGGGTGGAAGCAAAAGTTATCATTTGCCGTGGCTATCTTTCACGAACCGAAAATAGTATTTCTGGATGAACCTACCGGTGGTGTTGATCCGATTACCCGTCGCCGTTTCTGGGAAATGATTTATGATGCAGCCGACCGTGGCATTTCAGTATTCGTCACCACACATTATATGGATGAAGCCGAATATTGTAACCGTGTGTCCATTATGGTCGATGGTCGTATTGAAGCATTGGATACTCCGAAAAACCTGAAACGACAATTCAGCGCACAGAGCATGGATGATGTGTTTCACCGGTTGGCGCGGGAACCAATTAATAATGAATAATTAACAATTAATAATGCTTATGCGCATGAAGACAGAAAATATTGTTAAAGATAAGTCATATATGTTTGCTTTGCGAATTGTTAGGGCATACCAATATTTGAGTCAGGAAAAGCATGAATATGTAATTTCGGATCAAATGCTTAGGAGTGGTACGGCAATAGGAGCGGCGATATGCATGGCAGAATACGGATATTCGAAGGTCGATTTTATTCACAATCTTAAAATTGCATCGAAAGAAGCCAATGAAACAGAATATTGGTTGATGTTATTGAGAGATTGTGACTATATTGATATAAATGTTTTTAACTCGATATATGCTGATTGTGTCGAGTTGATCAAACTTCTCACCAGTATTATCAATACCACCAAAAAATCAATTATTAATTGTTAATTATTCATTATTAATTGATTATGTTTTGTTATGAAAAATAATATTGTTAGAGATAAATCGTATGCATTTGCCTTAAGGATTGTTAAGGCATACAAGTATTTGCAGGATGAACAAAGTGAGTTTGTGTTATCAAAACAAATGCTCAAGAGTGGAATATCCATAGGTGCATTGGTAAAAGAAGCCGAGTTTGCCGAGTCTAAAGCCGACTTCATCCATAAAATGGGCATTGCCTTAAAACGGGCCAATGAAACAGAATATTGGCTTCGATTATTGAAAGATTGTGACTATATTGATGAAAAAAATTTTCTTTCGATCTATCCCGAATGTGTGGAGCTAATCAAACTTCTCACCAGTATTATCAACACCACAAAAAAATCAATTATTAATTGTTAATTATTCATTATTAATTGATCATGTTTCTATCTTTCATCAAAAAAGAATTTCTTCATATTTTCCGCGACCCGCGTACCATGCTGATCACGTTGGGGATGCCGGTTGTACAGATCATCCTCTTCGGATTTGCCATCACTACCGAAGTAAAAAATGTGAATGTAGCCATATTCGACCCGTCACATGATGTTTCAACACAGCGTATCATCAGCAGGTTGCAGGCGAGTGAGTATTTCGACATCACACAGGTATTACATACCGATGACGACATCAACAGCGTATTCAGTGAGAATAAAGCTGAATTGGTAGTTGTGTTTTCCGATCGGTTTGACGAAAATTTGCTGCATACCGGCAAGGCATCCGTACAATTGATTGCTGATGCCACCGACCCCAATCAGGCCACCATGCTCATCGGTTACGCTTCAAACATTATCGCCGACTACCAGCAGGAACTGATACACAAACATCGCATCCCATTCCTGATTGAGCCCGAAATTCAAATGCTTTACAACCCGCAGATGAAATCGGCCTACAATTTTGTGCCTGGGGTGATGGGGCTTATTTTGACGCTTATCTGCGCTATGATGACTTCTATCTCTATTGTTCGTGAAAAGGAAGTGGGAACGATGGAAGTGTTGTTGGTGTCACCCATCCGACCGATCTTCATCATCTTAGCCAAAGTAGTGCCGTATTTCGTCTTGTCAATAGTAAATATCGTAAGCATATTGCTGTTGTCGGTGTTTGTGTTGGATGTGCCGGTTTCGGGGAGCATGTTTTGGTTGGCTATTGTTGCCCTGATGTTTATCATTGTGGCACTTTCGCTGGGAATACTCATTTCGTCGATAGCTACCACACAGGTCACGGCCATGCTGGTGTCGGGTATGTTGCTGATGATGCCGGTGCTATTGCTTTCGGGTATGATTTTCCCTATTGAGAACATGCCTGTTATCCTACAATGGATTTCGAACATTATACCTGCGCGATGGTTCATCACTGCTGTCCGTAAGGTAATGATCGAAGGGTTGGATGTGTCGTATGTTGTTAAAGAACTGGCAATACTTGCAGGTATGGCCGTTTTTCTGATTGCTGTGAGTGTGAAAAAGTTTAAGGTACGGCTGGCATGATAAAAATTGAAAAGCGGAGTACTCAAAGTTACATTTGTGGAATACCCTCATCCTGCTGTAATAGATTAAAAACGGTATCTTTGTTGCCATTTAGTCATTAATGCTCCTTGGAAATGTACCATAAAGACTTAGGGATAAAAGAAATCGATCAAAGGTCGCAATTAGCGATCGATCTATTGTGCCATTTAATTACCACGCCATCGCTCAGTCGTGAGGAGGAGCAAACAGCAGGCATCATCGAGTCATTTTTGAGGGAACAAGGCTGCACTACCTTCCGTAAAGGCAACAATGTCTGGGTGCGATCAATGATTGATGAAAAATTGCCGGTAATTTTGCTCAATTCGCACCATGACACTGTGAAGCCTGTTGCGTCGTGGACACGCGATCCCTTTGCGCCTGCATTTGAAAACGGGAAACTGTACGGTCTGGGTAGCAACGATGCCGGTGCATCATTAGTGAGCCTGATGATGACTTTTCTGCACTTTGAAAAACAAAAAAACAGGAATTACAACTTGATTTATGCGGCTACTGCCGAAGAGGAGATAACCGGAAAAAATGGCATTGCATTGATCTTGGATGATTTGGGGCCACTTGATTTGGCCATTGTGGGAGAACCCACACAAATGCAAATGGCTGTTGCCGAAAAGGGCTTGATGGTACTCGATTGCGAAACTATTGGAAAAACCGGACATGCAGCCCGTAACGAAGGAGTAAATGCCATCTATCTGGCTTTGGACGATATCGAATGGTTCCGGACTTTCAAATTCCCGGAATCGTCGCAACTACTTGGTGATGTAAAAATGACTGTATCGGTTATCAATGCAGGATATCAACATAATGTAGTACCCGACAATTGCAAATACGTGGTGGATGTCCGTACCAACGAACATTACAAAAATGCAGATGCTTTAGCGATCATTAGTGAACATATGAAAAACAGTAAAGTTACACCGCGCTCCACCCACATCAATTCGTCGTCTATCCCTAAGGATCATCCATTGGTGCAACGGGGCTTATCGCAGGGATTGTCGGCTTTCGGTTCACCCACTACTTCCGACCAGGCGCGGATACCATATACATCTATCAAAATAGGGCCGGGTGACTCAGCACGTTCGCACACTGCTGATGAATATATCGTGCCGGACGAAATCAAGAATGGAATAGATACTTATATCCAGTTATTGACCGGACTTGAACTATAGGAATTTTGTAATAAATTTTACCTTGCTTGAACACTTAAGCGTGTCAGGTAAATATTTTGTGTTTTTTACATGAAATATGCATTATTATTGACGAAAGTATACGAATATGTTGTACATTAGCGGGACTATTTTATGATATATATGATGAAGCAGGGGATACTGATTATTATGTTTTTGCTGATCAATGCCGGAGTGTGGGCGCAACGCGATTACCGCAAAGGGTATGTCATAACAAACGAGCAGGATACAATCTATGGATGGATCGATTATCGTGGCGATATACGAAATTCCAAAATATGTTCGTTCAAAAAAATAGAAACAGGGCAGGTTGTAGACTATTTTCCAGCTGATATTGCCGCATATCGTTTCATAGACGGCAAGTATTACATTTCTAAAAATATAGGCAGCATAGGTGTTCCAAAAAATATCTTTCTGGAATATCTGGTGAATGGTTTGGCTAAGTTTTATTATTATCGTGACGATACTACCAGCGAACATTATTATCTCGAAAACGAGGACCATTTTATCGAACTGAAAATTGATGAAAAAGAAGTGGTAGTCGATGGTAAGACACAGGTTAAAATGGTTAAGTCATACATTGGCATGCTAAAGGCTACCCTTAATGTTTGGGAGATGAGCGATGAAATAGACAAAGCCAAATTAGATCATGAATCACTGATCAACATTGGCAAAGATTATCACAAATATGTCTGTACCGATGGTAGCGAGTGCATTGTTTATGAAAAGAAAAAGCCGGCAATGATCGTACGGGTTGGCCTTATGTTGGGCGGAGATTTGTCTATGCTTAAATTGATGCAACACAATGAACAAAAGTACGATCTTGACCCTTCTTTGAATTTTTCATGCGGCGTTAACCTTAATTTGTCGATACCCCAGTTTAATGAGAAACTATTCTTGCAGATACAAGCGTTATATACGAAATACTATTTCTTCGATGCGCTTCAAACCTCAACAAAGGCAACCGATATTCATATCCGGAGCAATGTGTTGCAATTAGGATTGGGTATCAAATACGAATATCCGAAAGGGAAATGGCGCCCAACCATGATGGCAGGCGCAGCTGCAATTTATTTGCCCGATGGATCGATAGAAGAAATCTCTGATAATTATTATAAGACTGAAATACGCCCTCTAAGCAAAACAGACGATTTTTCAGCGAAATTTATGGTTGGATTTGAAGTTGCTCCGGGAGTCCATTATTATCTTTCCAAAAACCGGATTTTCTTTATCCAGCTACAATATATTCATTGCTTTGGACATGAAGATGTCAATTATCCGGTTAATGTAGTCCGGTCATTCGGCTTATTAAGCGGTATTTATTTTTAAGGAGGATTTCACAATGAACACACACAAATCGACTTCCTG
The DNA here is from genome assembly GCA_031547085.1 of Bacteroidales bacterium. Taxonomy (GTDB): domain Bacteria; phylum Bacteroidota; class Bacteroidia; order Bacteroidales; family UBA4181; genus JAIRLS01. Next base: position 52,128 of record JAVBSH010000034.1, on the reverse strand, counting down.
TTATCTGATCATTCTGATATTGCTTTCGGCCTGTACCAGGGAAAAGGAAACAAAGCATGATTATCCGCGCGTGGTCACCGGGCAGGTGACTAATATTAATGCCAGCGGAGCAACTTTTAACGGCACCTTTCTGCAAACAGGCAATAGCGAAATTATAGACCACGGTTTTGTATACGGGACAAACAATAATCCTACTATTCAAGCAAATGAAAGTGTTTCTCTGGGTGCTTCAACAGGGAACGGGACTTTTGCTGCAATCATCGGACATGCCTTGGAAATGAATGAAACTTATTATGTAAGCGCATATGCACGAAATAAAGAGAAGATTTTTTATGCCCAAACTGTTACTTTTGTCAGCAAAGGAAGTGCCGGTCCCGAAATTGAGGGTATAATACCTGTTGAAGGAATTATAGATGAAGAAGTCACCATTACAGGCAAAAATTTCAGTCGGCTCGGTCATAATAATGTGGTTGAATTCAATGATTTAAGGGCTTATATCAAATCCAGTAGCGATAGTGTGCTTGTGGTTTCTGTGCCAACATCTAATGGGAAAGAATATGCAGATGTATCTGTTACAACTGCAGGTCGGAAGGTGCAATTATTGAATGCATTCCGATACCTGAAGCCTGTAATTTTGGGGTTTACACCCAATCAAGCTGTTGTTGGAGATACCATTCAACTCTTGGGTGAAAATTTTAGAAACGGAATGGAAGTCCGGTTTAATCAGTATAGGACTGGTCTTTGGAGTGTTACAAATACGGATGCCAAGGTTATCGTTCCGGCATGTCGAAGTACCCACGCAACCATATTCGTCACTGTCGATGGGCATAGAGCCAGTGCAAACGAGTCATTTTCATATATCGAGCCTGAGATTGTCGAAATTGTGCCGAATAAGGGTGTTGCAGGGGATATTGTTGCCATTTCCGGAAAAAACTTCGGTTACCGGAGTGATTGTATTTCTGTTTTCCTGGGAGGTCGAACAGTGAAGATCATCGAATCGACTAATACGGTGATCAAAATACAAATTCCTGATATTACAGGAATTAAAACATTGCCGCTCACCCTTAACGTAGATGCAATGTCTGTGTTATATCCAAACGCTTTTACTTACAATTAAAGAAGTAGATACCATGCGCCAAGTTATCATCACGTGTCTTGTTTCTATTTCTGTATGCTGTTATGGACAAAGTAGTTATGTGGAATTGGATACCATTAAGTATTTGGGTGCAAAAATCCTTGATCAGGGGAAGAAAAAGAATGCCCTAAGTTGCAAATGGCAAAAAAGTATTGATCATTTCGAGGTTTTAACACCTTTCGATGTATATGCTTACTCAACCGGGGATGAAGAGTATGTAGCTAAAGACATATTGATCAATGGGAAAGAAGACCGTCTTTTTTTCGAAAAACTATCATCAGGTAAATTGACTTTGTTTTACATACAAAACAATGGCTCTCATTTTTATATAGAAAAGGATAGCGTATTGTTAGAATTGACCAAGCGAGATGTCAATGGAAAGAAGCAATATAAAGAGACATTACGGGAGTGGTGTCCTGACTGTGAGTATACCAATGACTTCCTGAAGCGCACAAGGTTTAGTTACTATTACTTGAAGCGGTTTGCAAAGCGTTATAACAAATGCCAGGAAATCTACCGTCCGATCCGTTTTGGTGTGACTGGAGGTTGGGATTTTACCGGATACACTACGTTACAGGACGCATGGAATATTCGGCAATCTCCGACCGGCCGTTTCTTAACATTTGGGGCTTTCTTTGATGTACCTCTTTTACAAAGCAATATTTCAATCCATTCTGAAATACTGTATTCTAAGCAAGCATACAGTTTCACTGATGTCGTACAGGGTTATAGCCGGGAGTATATTGCCAACATCGAAGCCTATCATTTGCCGGTGATGCTACGATACACATGGTGGAAAAACAGATGGGCGCCTTATCTGAATATTGGCGGAACATGGAGTCATTACTCACGGTTAGAAAGTTCCAGGATTTCGTTAGTTCTGACCAATAGCGTCCTCACTACTAATCGGGAAGAACTTGAATTATCGCCTTCGAAACTTGCAGCAAACGGCGGTGGAGGCGTTTGGTATAAAATCAGTAAACGCAATGCCGTATTTATTGAAGCCCGGATGACCTATCATCCGGACTGGTATGTTTTTAATGTTTTTGCAGGAATTAATTTTTGACACAATGAAACGGGATTTTGTCATTCACACATTCGCAATGAAACTCTGGTTAATTATTTGTAAATCATTGAATTGCTGTTTTTTCACGGGCTATTTTCTTGCCATTGGTTGCTTTTTCCTCATTTCTTGTACTAAAGATGTGAAACATCATCTTTTGGATGATTATGTCGTTATTGAGGACATGGATGCATCTGTAGATGATTTAGGTATCAGATTGAGTGCAAACTTGAATAATCCGAAAGATGAAGAAATCATTGACTATGGTTTCATCTGGTGCGTCCGTGCAGCAGATTGGTATCTTTCGGAAAGCGATATAGATCGATGGATCAATAATTCATCCGATCTGGAACTTAGGCAATACATATTGAATAACGGGGCGTCTATTTCGTTGGGTAAACCCGATAAAGCAGGACGTTTCACTTGTGAACAGAGTGCAGACATTATCATCGGCAGGAAATATCTTGCGGTAGCATATATAAAAACAAACGAATATACAACATACAGTGTTGTACGCGTATTTGACGATTCAAGGTCAAGAGCATGGAATAGAAAGGATTTGTCATTTTCAATTCCCTACAACCCTTATTTCATTACTGTAAATGACAGATTGTGCATGCTTTATGGCAACAACCGGATTGGGGAATTGAGTGGTTCAGATTATCGACTTGTTCAAGGAACAATGAGCCAGAAAACCATCAAACATATATATTTCTCCATAGAAAACAGCATTTTCGTGTCCCTAACCGATAATTCCATGTGGAAATATGATGTAAGCGCGGATGTATGGACGTTGGTTACTTCCGGTTCGGTTATTGCTTTTCAAGAGCGCCCGTTATTTTCGTTCTATAGAAATCAAAAAGGTTATACTTGTTTTTATGACAGCAATCAGTCGAGGTTTTATGTTTATTCGTTTAATGTTGAGGATAATAAATGGTCGCAGGGCAATGTATTGGATTTTGTACCCTGGTATTGTTCACTTTTTTCGTATAAAAACCGGGTATATTTGTTTTGTGGAAAAAAATCATGGATTTTTGACGATGCTTCAGAAACATTTACATTCAAATCGGATATTGATTTCAATATAGATTCCAGCTCTCCCATGGTGGCAACAACTGATAATGTGTATGTGGTCACTCAGGAGAAAAATCGCTTAAATCTCTTTACTTATGATCTGAATACTAATTCAACAAAGAAGCTGTGTTCTCTCCATAATTCGAACTCGAGTCAATATAGTATCCTTTACTGTCAGCTAATAGGTGAGAAAATAATATTTTTCCCATCTTCGCGTGAATATCTTTATGAGTTGGATTTATCGCTATTATTACAATAGTCAAAAGCCTGTTCCCGAGAAGAGAACAGGCTTTTACAATATCGCTACGTTACAAACGTTATAAACGCATCCGCATTAAATCCCCAATTTGCTTCTCCGCAACATTTCGGCATCCGTCCAGTTAGTGGCTGATTTGTGGCCAGCCAGCGGAAGCACCCGTTCGTGAATAGCATCGATGATCCATTCCTTTTGTGGGAAGAAGAACGCTTCCTGCTCGTAAGCGGGGGTGATCCAGTTGCGCGAACCTACTACTACAGCAGGGGCATCGAGATCGTCGAAAGCCAGTTGGGTGATATTCTGCGCCATATCGTTTAGGAACGAGCCGCGTACCGAAGCGTCGCTTGCTAATACAATACGGCCGGTTTTGCGAACCGATTGTAGCACCAATTCGTAGTTGAACGGCACCAGGCTGCGGGCGTCGATCACTTCAGCTTCCACGCCATACTTCGTTTTCAATTCGTCAGCGGCTTGCAATGCGGTATAAAGCGTCGAGCCAATGGTGAGGATTGTTACATCCTTGCCTGCACGCTTCACATCCGGTTCTCCAAAAGGCACTTCGTAATATCCTTCGGGAACGCCGCCCTGATGAAACTGCTCGCCTACGTCGTAGATACGTTGGCTTTCGAAGAAGATCACCGGGTCGGTGCCTTGCAATGCAGCATTCATCAAGCCCTTGGCATCGTAAGGAGTCGCAGGGAAGCATACTTTCAATCCCGGGATGTGCGCTACGAGTGATGACCAGTCCTGCGAGTGTTGCGCCCCATATTTCGAACCCACCGAAACGCGGATCACTACCGGCATTTTGATAACATTGCCGCTCATGGCCTGCCATTTGGGCATCTGGTTAAATACTTCGTCGCCACAACGGCCAAGGAAGTCGCAATACATGATTTCGACCAGTGCACGGCCTCCGCACATGGCATAACCAATGGCTGTACCGGCAATAGCGCCTTCGGCAATAGGTGAGTTAAACAATCTGTGATAAGGAAGAGCCTCTGTTAATCCGCGGTAAACAGCAAAAGCGCCGCCCCAGTCGCGGTTTTCCTCGCCGTAAGCTACCAAAGTCGGGTCTTTGTAGAAACGGTCGATGATGGCTTCGAACAAGCCGTCGCGCAGTTGGTACATCTTCATTTTCGATACCGGCTTGCCGTCTTTGTCCAAGTAGAAACGTTCCTTACCTTTGATCTGCTTCACGCGTGGGTTTTCTTCCATCGGTATCAGCACATCGGGCTTGCGGGCCGGTTCCATGCTGTCCACCGAACCATTCGAAAGCATCATCTTGCCAATGGCTTCAGGGTCGGCATTCAGGTTAAGTTGCGGCGAACGTTCATTGTCTATCGCCACTTTCAGTATTTCGGTAATTTGTTTTTCAATCGAAGCACGTATTTCGTCCAACTGGGCTTGTGTAGCCACCTTGGCCTTCACCAATTCCTTGCCGAAAGCAATGATACTGTCGTGTTGCTTCCATGCTTCCACTTCTTCGGGCGTGCGGTATGACGAAGCATCTGAAGGCGAGTGTCCGCTGAAGCGGTAAGTCAACACATCGAGCAACACCGGACCGTTCTTGGCAGCCAACACTTCGCGTTTGCGGCGGTATGCATCAATCACGGCTAATGGATTATAGCCATCTACTCGTTCGGCATGCATCATTTCGGGGTTCACACCAGCGCCGATACGTGCAGCAATGCCGTAACCCATCGTTTCGCCGGTTGTTTGCCCACCCATGCCATATTGGTTGTTCATGATGTTCATGATCAATGGCAGTCCACCGCGGTGTGCAGCATCCCATAGTTGTTTGTACTGGTCCATCGTAGCGAAAGCCAAACCTTCCCATACAGGTCCGCAAGCCATCGACGCATCGCCAATGTTACATACCACGATACCTTTCTTACTGTTCACCTTCTTGTACAGTGCAGCACCTACCGAAATATCGCCCGAACCGCCCACAATGGCGTTGTTGGGGTATACCCCAAAAGGTGTGAAGAAAGCGTGCATTGAGCCACCCAACCCACGGTTGAATCCGGTGGAGCGTGCAAAGATTTCAGCCATCGTTCCATAAATAAGGAACTGGTGCGCCAATTCCTTCACAGAGCCTTTGAATCCTTTTTCCACCACACGTAATGTATCACCGTTCTGGAAATTCTTCATGATATCCATCAACTCTTTATCTTTCAGTTTGGCGATGGCCGACATCCCTTTTGCCAGGATTTCGGCATGGCTGCGGTGCGATCCGAAGATATAGTCTTCCACGCCCAACGTATAAGCCATACCAACGGCAGCAGCTTCCTGGCCGATACCGAGGTGTGCAGGGCCGGGATGGTTGTATTTCACGCCGTTGTACTCGTTGGAAATTTTGATGGCATTGATCATTTCCTCGAAATTACGGATTACCGCCATGTCGTGGTAAATACGGATCAAATCATCGTTGGTGTAATTTTCGCGTTCGTCGGCCAATTTCTTTTTGTATTGGTTCACAGGGATTTTTTCAAATTCGATGAATCCTGCTTTACGAACATCTTTCGGATTGATAAACTGACTTTTTGGCATTTTTATATGATATTTTGATATTTTTGATGATGATAGAACACGGATGACACGGATTCAACTGATTAACGCGGATTTTGTTCCTGCAGATTAAGCAAATACTCCGTGAAAATCCGTCTGATCCGTGTCATCCGTGTTCTATTTTAGATTACTGCATTAAAATTCTCGATTTGCGTCTTGATTTCCTTAAGGAACAACGTTGCCGGGCCTCCATCGATAGCGCGATGGTCGTAGGTAAGCGACAAACCAATGTATGGAACAAAGGCCATGATGCCGCCACCGATGTCAGCAGGACGTTGTATGATGGTATTTACACCGAGGATCGCTACCTGTGGCGCATTGATGATCGGTGTAAATATTTCCACACCGTAGTTACCGAGATTCGACACAGTAAAACTACCGGCTGTACTTTGCAACAATTCGGGATCAATACCACCCTTGCGGCAACCTTCGGCCAAAGCGCGGAGCTTGTTCGACAGGCCTTTGAGTGACAGATCATCGGCGTTTTTGAGCACCGGCACCATCAACCCACGGGGCGTATCGACAGCCAGCCCGAGGTGTACTTGCTTGAAGGTCTTAATGCTGTCGCCGAGGAACTGGCTGTTGGCTTCGGGAAATTTCTCCAAAGCGCGGATTACAGCCCAGCAAACCATATCGTTGAGGGTGATGTTCGGATGGTTCGGGTCAGCCTTTTGTGCTTTTTTCACTCCTTCGCGCAAAGCCAGCAACTTGCGGACGTCGGCACTCAAGTGGTGTGTCAACTGTGCACTGTTCTGCAACGACTCGTGCATCGCCTTGGCGATCAGTTTGCGGATATTGGTGAGCTTTTTCACTTCGCATTCGGCATCACTGTATTCAGCAATGGGTACAGATGGAGCGCTTGCGGCAACTGGAGTTGCACGTTGCGTGGAGGCAGCGTTGTCTCCCTCCCCTTGGGGGAGGGCTGGGGTGGGGCTTTTTTCAACGTCGCGTGCAATGATACGTCCGTTGGGACCTGTCCCTTTAACGGTTGCCAGGATGATACCTTTCTTTTCGGCAATAGCGCGTGCGCGAGGCGATACCCTGATTTTTGCATCTGTAGCAACCGGGGTGGGAGAGGGGATGGCTGGCGTTGCCGGAGCCGATGCTGTGGTTGCCGCAGGCGCTTCGGCTACTGGTGCAATGCTTCCGCCGGGACGAAATTCTTCGACCGATTCACCAGCCTGGCCGATAACGGCTACATTGTACAAAACAGGCACTTCGTCGCCTTCACCATAAAATATTTCCAAAAGAATACCGTCGGCCTTGGCTTCTTCTTCGAACGAAGCCTTGTCGGTTTCGTAAGAGAACAACGGATCGCCGGCTTTTACGCTATCTCCTTTTTTCTTGAACCACTGCGAGATAATGCAGCTTTCAACACTCTGCCCCTGCTTGGGCATCATTACGGGTATTGCCATGTTTTATTCTATTTTTTGATATATTATTCTTTACAAGTTAATCGATCGACCTCAGATCAAATACTTATGAACAAACAATTTTAAATTGTCTTGTTAACTGAAAATTGTTGTTGATGCTTCAAAAACATTACTTTATAAGCGCGTGCAAATGTAAAAATTATTACTTGTAATTACAAGTTGGCCTTGTCAAAAAGTATAACTTTTTGATATTGTTCGATTCTTTCAAAAAAGCTTTCCTGATTTATTCGGCCCCAATATTGACCGTTTTTAGTTCCAGTAGGCTTCCGGAGGATTATCCCTTATTAATAAGGCTTGCCAGGTATCCGGCACCGAAACCATTATCGATGTTTACCACAGAAATGCCTGCTGCACAAGAGTTAAGCATAGTTAGCAATGCCGACAACCCGTTGAAATTGGCTCCATAACCAACACTGGTAGGTACGGCAATTACCGGTTTATCCACCAATCCGCCGATAACGCCGGGCAATGCACCTTCCATACCTGCCACGGCAATGATTACTCGACCGCCGCGGATCAAGTCAATGCGACTGTAGAGCCGATGGATGCCGGCTACACCCACATCATAAATACGTTCGACCTTGTTTCCAAACAATTCGGCAGTAACTGCAGCTTCTTCAGCAACAGGGATGTCGGCTGTGCCTGCTGTAACGATGGAGATATACGTGGTCGTTGTCGGAACTTCGTCCCTACGGATAGCAATCGTACGTGCCGCCGCGTTATATTTAGCTTCGGGGTACAAGTCTTTAATTCGTTGCCATAGTGATTCTTGCACGCGAGTAGCAAGGATATTGCTACCCCGGCCGTACATCAACCGGATAATCTCTTCGGATTGTTCGATGGTTTTGCCGGCACAGAAGATTACTTCCGGGTAACCGGTACGTAATTGCCGGTGGTTATCGATTTTGGCAAATCCCATGTCGGTGAACGGCAGGTCTTTTAACTGCTCGAAAGCTGTGTCGACATCCTGTTTGCCTTGCTGGACAGCTTCGAGAATATTACGGATATGATCGGGAGTCATGGATAAATGGATAAATGGGTAAATGGTGACACGTGACATGTGACAAGTGACTTGGCTTTGCCCCCTTGTCACTCGTCACTTGTCACTATTTTAACAATTGCTGGGCGTGATTCTTGGTATCGACTTTTTCAATGATGTTTTCGATCATGCCTTTTTCGTCGATTACAAAGGTGGTGCGGATGATGCCCATGTAGGCGCGGCCATACATCTTCTTTTCGCCCCAAACACCATAATTGGAAGCAATAACTTTGTCGGTATCGGCAATCAGTGTAAACGGTAGGCTGTACTTAACAATAAATCCGGTATGCGACTTTTCATTATCGGGGCTTACACCGACAATTTCGTAGCCGCGGCTACGAAAATCACTGTATGAATCGCGCAGGCTACATGCTTCGGCAGTGCAACCGCTCGTATTGTCCTTCGGATAAAAGTATAAAACTAACTTCTTACCCTTGTAATCAGATAAGTTGATTTCTTTTCCGCTTTGATCTTTTCCCTTGAAATCAGGGGCTTTATCGCCTATTTTAAGTGTTGACATATTTCAGGATGATTGAGTGGTTCTTTCCCGACAAATATATATAATGTATCCCACAAAGTTACTAAGCATATGAAGATTCTTACTGCCTTCTTATCTTTGCAGTCTACTTATATCAAATCGAAAAACTTACCACGGACAATATAACAAGCACCGACCACCCCGGCATTAGTTCCCAGTTTGGAGGTTTTAAATTTCACATCCTGGTTTACCATGTTTAATGAATGGCGCTTAAGGGCTGTTTGTATCGGTAATTGCATATAGTCACTCACCGCAACTAGTGTCCCACCAATGATTACTAATTCGGGGTTGAAGATATTCACCAACATGGCAAGATAGCGTCCTAATTTTTCGCCCATTTCTTCAATTACCTCGATAGCCAGTACATCCTCGTGTTCGGTAACGGCTTGGATGATGTCATCGACGGTAAGAGATTCGATACTGCGCATTTTTGTAAGCACGGAAGTTGCTCCTGTACGCAGTTTTTCTTTTACTTTACGTTCAAGCGCTTGGCCGGATACTTCTGTTTCCAGGCACCCTTTTTTACCGCATTGACAGATAATATCGTTGTCGAACACCGGACTGTGGCCAAATTCACCCGAGTAACCGGATTTTCCGTAGTGTAATTGTCCTTTGCAAACGATCCCCATACCAAGTCCCCAACTAATGTTGATCATTAGCACTTCCTGCTCACTTTTTACCACGCCACAACTATATTCACCAAAAGTCATGGCACGCGAATCATTTTCGAGGTATGTTTTTACACCAATTTGTGATTCGATGATGGACGACAAAGGTTTCTCTTCAAAATAGAAAAAACTATAGCTGAATCCTTCGCGCGAATTGATCCGTCCGGTAAGATTAATACATGCACCCACGATCTTTCTCCTTTCTATTTTAGACCGATCGATGAATTCATTAATAATATTGCAAAGTCGCTCCAACGACTCCCGGTTATTTTCGAGAGAATATTCAATGTTTTCGGATATTTTAACATTTTTATTATCAGCGCTTTGTAAGCCAATGCTGATTGCCCGGCGTTTCACTTCCACTCCAAGAAAATAAAAAGCATTCGGATTGATACCATAAATACTAGGGCGTCGTCCTCCTGCAGTTCCGATTTTCCCGAAATCGTGTACAATGCCTTCTTCGAGCAATTCGCCGATCAGCTTGGTGATGGTGGGGATGCTATATCCTGTTTCCTTACTCAGGTTGGGAATGGTGTTTTCACCCTCGATGGTCAGCGTTTTTACCAGTTCTTTTTTTAGGTTGATGGTCTTTAAGGCCGACAGTGGAATGTTATCCGTATTATTGAATAGCAATGATATACTCATTTCGAAAGATATTTTTCACAGCAAAAATACGGAAATATTTTGTATATAAGTATGAATATATCAAATCAGTACGTTGTTGTTAAAATTATTAATAAAATTATTTATTAATAATTTGATCGATAATAAATATTATTTATATTTGCATCGTCTATATAACATGTTTTTCCGGTGAGCTGGATATATTATGATGGAAAAGCGAAGTTAGATGCTAAAGTTGTATGCCTAAAAAAATTAAGTAATTATAAAATATGAAAGATTTAACCTTTTACAAGGAAATGTACAAAAAGGAGTTGATAGACAGTATTATTCCTTTTTGGGAGAAGTATTCACCTGATAGTGAGTATGGAGGATATTTTACTTGTTTGGACAGAAAAGGGGACGTTTATGATACGGATAAATTCATGTGGTTGCAGGGCCGGCAAGTGTGGTTTTTTTCAATGATATATAATCGCATAGAAAAGAAGCAACAATGGCTTGATATGGCGCTCCTCGGAGCAAATTTCATGAGACGCCACGGAGCAGACCATGAAGGCAACTGGTATTTTTCACTTACACGTGACGGTCGACCATTGATACAGCCATACAACATTTTTTCAGATTGTTTTGCTGCTATGGGGTTCGGCGAATTATATCGGGCAACCGGAAATGACGAGTATAAGACAATTGCATTATCCACATTCCAAAATATCCGGAAACGGACTGCAAATCCCAAAGGTATATATAATAAAGCCTATCCGGGCACGCGCCCGATGAAAAGTTTTTCTTTGCCGATGATTCTTTGCAATCTTTCATTGATCCTCGAAGACGTCCTTGGAAAAGCTGAGGTTGACAACATGGTGCATCCCTTGATTGATGAGATATTGACTGAATTCTACCAGGAGGATTCAGGTCTTATCCTGGAAAATATTGCACCTGACGGATCTTTCGTCGATTGTTTTGAGGGACGCCTTGTTAATCCGGGACATATCAACGAATCGGTATGGTTCATGTTGGATATTGCCAAAAGATATAATGATGATGCTCTTGCCAAAAAATCCGTAAAGATATTGCTTCGGACTATGGAATACGGATGGGATCAGGAATATGGCGGAATATTTTATTTTAAGGATATACAAGGTCATCCCACCCAGCAACTTGAATGGGATCAAAAACTCTGGTGGGTACATATAGAATCGTTGATCGCATGCCTCAAAGGGTATGTAATGACCGGAAATGAACAATGTAAAGAGTGGTTTCTCCGGTTGCATGATTATACATGGAGCAGATTCCGGGATGATGAATATCCCGAATGGTATGGCTATTTGAACCGGCAAGGAGAACCCCTGTTGACACTCAAAGGAGGCAAATGGAAGGGCTGTTTCCATGTGCCAAGGGGATTATTCCAGATATGGAAGACTTTAGAGAGCGAGAAGCAAAGCATCTTACATGAAAAATTGATAAACTTGGCCGGAGTAAAGTAATTTTTTATCATTGATACAGATGAAAACATCCCGATTATTCGTATTTTTGCTTATCATCGTCTTTTCAGCATGCGCTTCATCGAAATTGAAAGAAAAGACGGATGGTAATACTGTAAAAACCGGAGAAATAAAGGATATGGTTCTGATATACAGTGGCGGTTCGCACAGGACAATTACCTGGGATGCATCGCATTTTGAACCGTATGTATATGCTGAAGACAAAGACGGCAAATATCAATGGTTGTTCGATGGATTCCTTTTTTTGGAAATACATGACGGGAAAGAACGCGGATATGCTTCGGGATATAGGAAACTATCCGCACGTAAAGAGGATTGGATATGGCTCATCACTCAATATCTCACGGATGGCAATGACATAAAAGCCCTTGATGATTGTATTGAAAAAGCAAAAAGCAAGTGCGGCCGGGTAAGTAAACGCAAAATAGTCATCTCACTTCCGGAGCCTATTCCAAATCAAAAAGATTGGGGTGAACTCAACGGCAAATCACTGGATTTTTCCAATGATGAGGATCGAATTGTTGCTTGTAAATGGTATATCGATTACATCATTGAAAAATTTAAAGCTGCAAAAATGAAAAATGTGGAATTGTCAGGATTTTATTGGTTAGCGGAAGAAGCGACTCATACCCGTACTTTTGTAAAACAGGTTGCTGATTACATCCACGCGAAAAAGTGTAATTTTTATTGGATTCCCTATTTCAAATCCGATGGTTATCATGAATGGAGAAACTTAGGTTTTGACCAGGCGTTTCTCCAACCGAATCATTTTTTTAATGCATCAATTCCCGATTCCCGGATAGATGAGGCCTGTACTTTGGCCAAAAGCTTAGGGATGTCCATGGAAATGGAATTTGACGAACGCGCCGTCGAAGGCGGAGGGATGGCAGACCGCCTTCATGCATACATTGATGGATTTGAACGGAATCATATTTTTGAGAAGACGGACATTGCGTATTATCAGGGAAATGATGCACTCTACAAATTAAAGAACGGAACGAAAGCCGACAATGCATTGTATCACAAATTGACATATATTATTATTGATAGACAAAAAGATAAATCAAAAAAATAGGCCTTGTATAAAATCTAATATCATGCGATCTTTGTGTCTTCGAGTCTTAGTGGCCGATCTTTATGCCACGAAGGCACTAAGACACAAAGCAAAATCCATAACTTTAATCAACTGTTTTTAGTCACTTACATTGGCAAAATTGATAAAAATTAGAAAATGCGCAGAGAATTTCTGAAAAAAATAGCCGCCGCCACTGCGGTAGTTGCTGCAACACCATTGACCGGTTGTAACGGATCGCCCGGGAACGGTAGAACAACATCCGCAAAACCGGTACTTGTGCCCGATCCATTCATTGTACCTCGCGAACAAGGACTGAAAATCACCGGAACTTTCCTGGATGAAATTACTCACGATATCCCGCACCAAAACTGGGGCGAAACCGAGTGGGATACTGACTTCGGACACATGAAAGCCATCGGTATCGACACCGTGATCATGATCCGCTCGGGATACCGCAAGTTTATCACTTACCCGTCGGCCTACCTGATGGAAAAACACGGCTGTTATAAGCCATCAATGGACTTGCTGGATATGTTCCTGCGCTTAGCAACCAAACACGGCATAAAATTTTATTTCGGATTGTATGACTCCGGTAAATATTGGGATACAGGCGACCTGACCCGGGAAATCGAAGACAACAAATATGTGATCGAAGAAGTCTGGAAGAATTATGGTCACCACAAGAGTTTCGGAGGCTGGTATGTCAGTACCGAAATCAGTCGGCAGACGAAAGGCGCTATTAATGCCTTCCGCGCCATGGGGCAACAATGCAAAGATGTGTCGAACGGGCTTCCCACGCTGATCTCACCATGGATTGACGGAAAAAAGGCTGTGATGGCTGCTTCCGAGCAACTGACCAAATCCGATGCCGTATCCGTTGAGGAACACGAACGCGAATGGGGCGAGATATTCGACGGTGTGCGTGGCGCCATTGATACCTGTGCTTTTCAGGACGGACATATCGATTATGACGAATTAGACGCATTTTTCGAAGTGAACAAGAAACTTGGCGATAAATATGGCATGCAATGTTGGACCAACGCCGAGTCGTTCGACCGCGATATGCCGATCAAGTTTCTGCCGATCAAATTCGACAAGCTGCGCATGAAGCTCGAAGCTGCCAAACGCGCCAACTACGACAAGGCCATCACTTTCGAGTTTTCGCATTTCATGAGTCCGCAATCGGCCTACTTGCAGGCTGGGCATTTGTACGACCGGTATAGGGATTATTTCAATATCCGATCATGAACAGGCGTAGTTTCATCCACCTTTCCGCTGCCGGTGGCGTTTTGTCAGCTTTTCCGTTGTCATTGGCTTCGGGCAACTCGGCCATAAACGATCTGTCAAGAGCAAAATCGTCGAAGCCAAAGGAGCTATCCGCCGACTTGGTGATTGCAGGTGGTGGGTTAGGCGGATGCGCATCCGCTTTGGGTGCGCTACGCAATGGGTTGGCGGTGATCCTTACCGAAGAAACCGACTGGATCGGAGGGCAGATCACCACGCAGGGCGTTCCTCCGGACGAACATCCATGGATTGAAACACACGGAGCGCCGAAATCGTATCGCGATTTTCGAACTGGCGTACGCAATTATTATATCCGTAATTACCCGCTCACCGGCGAAGCTCGCGCCCGGCAATACCTGAACCCGGGAAATGGCGCAGTGTCGCGTTTGTGTCACGAACCACGGGTTGCTCTGGCTGTCCTCTACGAGATGTTGGCTCCATATTTCAGTTCAGGAAAATTGAAGTTATTGCTCGAACACAAAGCCATTGCTGCCGATGTGTCGGCCAACAGGGTTCGCGCCTTGAAAGTGACACATGTCCACAGCAAAGATGAAATTATATTAACTGCGCCGTATTTCGTGGATGCCACCGAATTGGGCGACTTGTTGCCTTTGACGGGAACAGAATTCTGTACCGGTACGGAATCCCGCTCGGAAACACGCGAACTGCATGCTCCCGAAAAAGCCGATCCGTTGAATCAGCAAGCATTCACGGTTTGTTTTGCATTGGATTACGATAAGGGCGCCGATCATATCATCGATAAACCTAAGGAATACGATTTCTGGTGCAATTACGTTCCCGCGCTTACGCCTTCCTGGCCGGGAAAACTGCTGAGCCTCACATACAGCACGCCCTCCACACTGGTTCCGAAAACCCTTGGCTTCCACCCCGAAGGTGTACCCATCGGCGATGACCTTAACCTGTGGAATTACCGCCGGATCATCGATAAGAACAACTTTACTCCGGGAAGTTACGTCGGCGATATCTCGATCATCAACTGGCCGCAAAACGATTACCTTTTGGGAAATCTCGACCAATCCCAAAAAGAATTCGATCGACATGTTGCACGTGCAAAACAACTGAACTTGTCACTGTTGTATTGGTTGCAAACCGAAGCGCTCCAGCCCGATGGAGGTCAGGGTTGGCCGGGTTTACGTTTGCGCGGCGATATCATGGGCTCTGGCGACGGCATGGCCAAGTATCCGTACGTTCGCGAATCGCGTAGGATCAAAGCGCTTTTTACCGTTCTTGAGGAACATGTGGGTAAGGAAAATCGCAAACAGGTATCCGGCAGCGATCAGGCCGCCGATTTCCACGACAGTGTGGGTGTTGGTTATTATCATATTGACCTGCACCCCAGCAGTCGCGGCAACAATTATATCGATTTTCCGTCGTTGCCGTTCCAAATACCTTTGGGTGCATTGATCCCGCAACGCATGGAGAATTTATTGCCTGCCAACAAGAACATTGGTACTACACACATCACTAATGGATGTTATCGTTTGCATCCGGTGGAATGGAGCATTGGTGAGGCTGTGGGGATGCTGGCATGTTTCGCCTTGCAAAAGAAAACAACGCCTCGTGCCATCCGCGAAAGCGACAACCTGTTGGCTGATTTTCAAAGAATGATTCAAACGCAAGGTGTCGAAATCCGTTGGCCGGAGTGATGGCGGGTTACAATTTGAATATCGTGCTCGCACACGGAGTGATAAATTTTAAATGTGTTCGCACACAAAATGTTAAATTGTAATCAAGTGTATTGCATTTGACCTGCTGGGTCTCTAAGACCCGGTAGGTCTTGATGGCTGCTCGATAAAACCTACCGGGTCTTGAAGACCCAGCAGGTTTCTGTGCCAGCGATAATATCTTGAATCATAGAATAAAAACCAAACCGATATTTATTTTTTCAATAACCTTAAAAAACAAAAGTAAAATGGACCTATCAAGAAGAAATTTTATGAAAAGCACGGCCGTTGCGGCTGCTGGACTTACCATTGTTCCAAACCATGTGATGGGAAGCCGGTTGGGGCACACTGCACCGAGTGATAAACTGAATATCGCGGGAATCGGTGTAGGCGGAATGGGACGCCGTAACCTGTCCAACATGAAAACCGAGAATATTGTGGCATTGTGCGATGTAGATTGGTCGTATGCTGCAAAGACGTTTAATGATTATCCCGGGGCCAAACAATACAAGGATTGGCGAAAGATGTTCGATGAAATGGGTAAGTCCATTGATGCCATCATGGTGGCGACACCCGACCATACGCATGCCGGAGTGACGGCGCACGCTATCACATTGGGCAAACACGCCTACACGCAAAAACCGTTGACGCATTCGGTATATGAATCGCGTTTGTTGACCAATTTGGCGAAAAAATATAAGGTGGCCACACAAATGGGCAATCAAGGGAATTCGTTCGATTGGTGCCGCACGATCAGTGAATGGATTTGGTCGGGGGCTATCGGCGAAGTAACTGAAGTGCATACATGGACCGACCGTCCGATATGGCCGCAGGGATTGCAAAGACCCAAAGAACAAATGCCCGTTCCGGCAACATTGGATTGGAATTTGTTTATTGGCCCGACGCAGCAACGGCCTTATCATTCGGTTTATACGCCATGGAATTGGCGCGGATGGTGGGATTTTGGAACCGGTGCGCTTGGCGATATGGCATGTCATATCATGGATCCGGTTTTCTGGGCTTTGGATTTGAAATATCCCACAAAAGTGATCGGAAGTTCCACGTTGTGCAATATCGATTCCCCACCGCATGCGCAAATCGTAACCTATACTTTTCCTGCACGTAAAGCTAAGGGAAAAGTAAAGATGCCGGAAGTAAAGGTTCACTGGTATGATGGAGGATTACTCCCGCCACGTCCCGAAGAATTAGCTGATGGTGAGATGATGGGTGATGAAAATGGCGGAATTATTTTCATCGGCACCAAAGGTAAGATTATGACCGGTTGTTATGGAATGAACCCCACCTTGTTGCCGGTTTCAAAAATGAAAGACTTCAAGCAGCCAACGCCAACTATTCCTCGTGTACCTGGTGGTAATGGCGATATTTGGAGTACCAATGCACACGAACAGGATTGGATCAGGGCTTGTAAGGAATCGGCATCATCACGTACCGAATCGTCATCGCATTTCGGCTTTTCCGGTCCGTTCAACGAAACAGTAGTGATGGGTGTATTGGCTGTCCGTTTGCAGGGTCTTCAACGTGAACTGTTGTGGGACGGCGAGAATATGAAGTTTACCAATATTTCGCCGACCGATAAAATTAAAATTGTTACTGTAGACGATTTTAAAGTTATTGATGGCGATCCACGATTCGATCGTAGATTTGCAGATTTCAGCGCTTCGCAAATGGCTGCCGAATGGATCAAGCATACGTATCAAAACGGGTTTGCATTGCCGCCGATGCCTGCATAGCCACAACCGATGTAATCATTTCAAATTTAATTTCATTATGAAAACCATTAAAATTACATTCATTCTTTGTGTTTGTTGCCTTTTATCTGCAACAGCACAAAAAGTATCTTACCCTTGGAAACTGGGTGCACAAACTTATACCTTTCATAAGTTCACCTTTGTAGAAACATTGGATAAATTGCAAACATTGGGATTGCAATACGCGGAAGTATATTATGGGCAACCGTTAGGCAAGGGCTTCGGCGAACAAACGATGGATTATAAGATGGATAAGGCCACTCAAAAGAAAGTGTTGGAAGCGGCAAAAACCAAAGGCGTGAAAATTATGGCCAGCGGTGTGGTCATCTGCGACAGTGAGCAGGAATGGGAACAACTGTTCCGGTTTGCCAAGGATATGGGGATATCTATCATTACTTGCGAACCTAAGCCCGAACATATGGATTTTGTTGAAAAGCTGGCCGACCAACATAAAATAGATGTAGCCATTCACAATCACCCGAAGCCGTCTAACTATTGGAGTCCCGACCTGCTAATGAAAGCCCTCGAAGGACGTAGCAAACGCATGGGTGTATGTGCCGATGTGGGGCACTGGAAGCGCGAAGGTATCGATCCTGTGAAAGCATTGGAACAAGTCGGTAGTCGTTTAAAATCCCTGCATTTTAAAGACATCAAAGCGCCCGAAGCCGGCGAAACGGAACAACACGATGTGATCTGGGGTACAGGCGTCTGTGATGTCCCGGCCATGCTCCAGGTAATCAAAAGCATTAAGTTTAAAGGATTAATGTCGATCGAATACGAATATAACTGGGATAATTCAGTGCCGGATATCAAGCAATGCATCGAAATGATGAAGCGTAGCCTGTAGTCCAATGTCGTTCACTTAACGATATCCCAACCTGCTGGGTCTCAAAGACCCGGTAGGTTCTATTAAGCAGCCATCAAGACCTACCGGGTCTTTGAGACCCAGCAGGTCACATTCTAATTATGCTTGAATCCTTAAGTGAACGACATTAAATCTAAATTTGTCTCTCGTCACTATATGAAATCTCTTTCGTACGTTATTTTCCTTACCATTATTGCTGCATTGGGCGGATTCCTGTTCGGTTACGACACCGCCGTCATTTCGGGAACTACCGAAGATGTAAAGGCATTCTATCATCTAACCGACTTCCAGCAAGGGTGGTACGTTGGTTGTGCCATCCTGGGTTCCATCATCGGGGTGTTGATGGCCGGTAAACTGAGCGATGCTTTTGGTCGCAGGCCTATGCTGATGACGGCGGCCGTGATGTTTTCCGTATCATCCATTGGTTGTGCCATATATTCTACTTTCGACCAGTTAGTTCTTTACCGTATCATCGGTGGCGTAGGCATTGGTATTGCGTCAATCATTGCTCCATTATACATTTCCGAAATTTCCGTACCCAAATATCGTGGCCGCATGGTATCGTGTTACCAGTTGGCTATCACGGTTGGCATCCTCGGCTCGTATTTATCCAATACGGCTGTACTCAAATGGTCGCAAAGCGTACAATACGAAAGCGGTTTTATGAAACTCACCATCAACGACCAAGTATGGCGCGGCATGCTGGGTATGGAGACTATTCCGGCTGTGTTGTTCCTGTTGGTATTGTTCCTGATTCCAGAAAGTCCGCGTTGGCAAGTGGTCAAGCAGCATGACGACAAGGCTTTGCGGACACTCGAAAAGATATACACACCCGAAAAAGCCCACGAGGAAATCTCTGAAATTCACGATGTGCTTCGCCAGAAAACAAAGTCCGACTGGCGGTTGCTGCTTAAACCGGGGTTTCGTATTGCATTGATTGTAGGCGTCTGCTTGGCTATGCTCGGGCAATTCATGGGTGTGAATGCAGTATTTTATTATGGCCCGAAATTTCTCCTGGAAGCAGGTCTCGAAAAAACAGCTTCACTCGATTTTCAAGTTTGGGTAGGCTTAGTGAATGTCGTTTCTACCATTCTTGCCATGATGATGATTGACAAGATTGGTCGTAAAAAACTTATCTACATAGGTGTTAGTGGTATGGTTATACTCCTGTTCGGTATTGGTCTGTTTTTTTACAAAGCTGCGGCCGGGCAGGTAGTATCTACTTGGATGCTGTTCGTATTGATTCTTGCTTATGTATTCAGTAGTGCTATCTCTATCAGCGCTGTCATTTTCGTGTTGTTGTCCGAAATGTATCCCGTCAAGGTGCGTGGTTCGGCCATGTCTATCGCCGGGTTTTCGCTTTGGGTAGGAACTTATCTTATCGGGCAACTGACGCCGTGGCTCACTACCCGGTTGTCAGCCTCAGGTGTGTTCTGGCTTTTTGGTGTGATGTGTATTCCATACCTGCTGATCACTTATTTTCTGGTTCCTGAAACAACGGGCAAATCGTTGGAAGATATCGAGAGGGAATGGACGAAGAGAGGGAAGAGGTAAGAAATAGGAGGTAAAAGGGAAGAGGTGAAAAACTATATCATTCAATATTCGACATTCAACAATCAATGATTATCTTTGCTATTCATTGAAGATATCGAATGATGAAGCATATTCTTACATATGCCGCATTGGTCTGTTTATTGGTGTCATGCGGACATTCAAAGGTGAAGTTCGAAACATCGGTTTCGCAAAAAACAGCACCTGTACTTATTGGCAAGGATAATAATGTGGTGTTGCGTATCCACATCAATATCGAAGAAAATAAGGAAAGTGTGCTCCAAAGTATCAAACTTTCCACGCAAGGTGCTACCGACTGGCAGGATATCGAAACAACAGGTATATATTATACAGGGTATTCGGATATTTTCCAGGATCATGTTCTGTTCGGTAGCACACAATCCGGGGCTGCTGCTTACAAATTTAAAGCGGAGCAAACCCTGAAGCCGGGCGACAATTATTTCTGGGTATCGGTAAAACTTAAGCCGGAAGCAAACATCCTCCATAAGATCGCTTTTACATGTCCGGAGATCAGGATCAATGGCACATCTGCTGTTCCTGTCGATTCTACATCGCGACCCTTGCGTATCGGCCATGCCTTGCGAAACAAAGGAGATGACGGTTCAGTAGCATTCCGTATTCCCGGACTGATCACGACCTCCAGAGGTACATTGGTAGCCATATACGACATCCGATGGCGTAACTCACGCGATTTACAAGATGATGTTGATGTGGGTGTCAGTCGTAGCATGGATAAAGGACAAACCTGGCTGCCTATGCAGAAAGTAATGGATATGGGCGAATGGGGTGGATTGCCGCAGGATCAAAATGGAATAGGCGATCCGAGTATTCTCATGGACGAACAGACTGGCAGGCTTTGGATTGCCGGGCTCTGGGCGCATGGAAAGCCTGGAACGGCAACCTGGAACAGTTCCGGTCCAGGAATGACACCATTTGAAACAGGCCAGTTCATGCTTGCATACAGCGACGATGATGGAGCAACATGGTCTGCGCCTATCAACATCACACCACAAATAAAAAAGCCGGAATGGCATCTCTTCTTTCAAGGGCCGGGAATGGGCATTACCATGAAGGACGGTACATCGATATTTCCGGCGCAATTCAAAGACAAAGATAAAATGCCCCACAGCACGGTTATTTTTAGCAAAGATCATGGACAAACCTGGCAAGTGGGCACGGGAGCACGTTCAAACACCACCGAAGCGCAGGTTGTTGAAGTGGAACCGGGTGTGCTGATGCTTAATATGCGTGACAACCGTGGTGGAAGCCGGGCGGTGAGCATCACCCGCGACTTAGGAAAAACATGGGAAGAACACCCGTCGTCACGTTCGGCCCTACGCGAGCCGGTTTGTATGGCTTCACTCATCAAGGTAGATGCTTCCCGAAACAGCACCGGACGAGATCTTCTGCTCTTTTCGAATCCCGATTCGGAAAAGGAACGTCATAACATGACCATTAAAACCGGTTTCGACAGAGGCCTTACCTGGCCCAAGGAAAATCAAGTACTACTCGACGAAGGCTATGGCTAGGGATATTCGTGCCTGGCCATGATTGATCGTGAAACTGTCGGGATTTTGTACGAAGGAAGCAGTTCGCAGTTATGTTTTCAGGCAATACCTTTGAATGACCTGATAAAAACAGGAGAGCCCAATTAAAATCTTATTCTTTCAGAAGGATATCCAAACATTTTCCCAAGCTATCACGCCAATGCGGAATTTCGATGCCATAAGCTTCTTTGATACGAGCTTTGTTAAGCACACTGTAATGCGGCCTGGGTGCGGCGGCGGGATAATCTTTTGATTCAATAGGCTTGACCACACACGATAACCCTGCCATTTGCATGATTTCATGAGCAAAATCGTACCAACTGCATACTCCTTCGTTCGAGTAATTAAAAATACCTGTTTTTAGTTCACCCCGTTCTGCCGATTTGGCAATCTCCATGATGGTCCGTGCAAGGTCGGCAGCGTAAGTAGGCGTTCCTATTTGATCGAAAACCACGTTCAATGTCTCGCGTTCCTTACCGAGCCGGAGCATTGTTTTCACAAAATTATTTCCAAACGACGAATAAAGCCACGATGTCCGGAGTATTACATGTTTTGGGGCGGTTACTGCGTAATTTTCACCGGCAAGCTTACTGCGGCCATAAACCGAAGCGGGAGCCGCTGGTTGGTCTTCATTGTATGGCAGGTGCGCACAACCATCATACACATAATCCGTTGAGACGTGGATCAGGGGTATTTTGAAATTAATGCTTGCTGTGGCTAAATAATCCACGGCAGTAGCATTGATTTTGGTGGCTGCGGGTTCGTCACCTTCGGCCTTGTCTACTGCGGTGTATGCAGCACAGTTGATAATAGCGTGTACTTTGTTTGTATTAAGAAAAACCATTATCCTACCCGCGTTCGTAATATCCAATTCGTCTACATCTTTGAAAAAGAAATAGAAACTGGGATATTCACCCGATATTTTCCTGATTTCGTTGCCCAACTGTCCGTTGGAACCTGTTACTAAAATATTCATGCGTTTATGACGTTTATAACGTCTATAACGTTCGAACGTTACAACGTTCAAACGTTATAGACGAAGTTTGTTTTTACCTGGTCGAGGGTCGGCAGTATTCTGTCTTTATCCGAAACAATGGCTTTGGACGTATCTACTTTCCAGTCGATACCCAGCGCCGGGTCGTTATACAATAGTCCGCCTTCGGATTGCGGGTGATAGAAATTGTCACATTTGTACAGGATGGTCGTTTGCTCGCTCAATACCGAAAAACCGTGAGCAAACCCTTGCGGGATATAAAGTTGCCGTTTGTTTTCGGCCGATAATTCCACACCAAACCATTTGCCGAAGGTAGGCGAACCTTTACGTAGGTCGACCACCACATCATATATGGTTCCTTCGAGGGCACGTATCAGTTTGGTTTGCGAGTTCGGATTCAATTGGAAGTGCAAGCCGCGTACCACGCCGTACCGCGAAAATGATTGGTTGTCCTGCCTGAACTCGGTATGGATACCAGCTTCGGCCATTATCTTCTGGTTATAACTTTCGAAAAAATACCCCCGGGAATCACCAAAAACTTTCGGCTCGATGATCATCAATCCCGGAAATTCTGTTTGGATAATATTCATATCTGGTTAGATGATAAATCCTTAAAATGATTAATTGATTAATGATCTTAAATATGTACCATATTGGTTGTTCTTATATTCATCGGCCAACCGTAGAAGTTGCGTTTCATCAATAAATCCTCGATGGTACGCGATTTCTTCAATACACGACACCTTCAATCCTTGTCGGGCTTCGATGGTGGCAATGTAGTTCGAGGCTTGCAGCAAGCTGTCGTGCGTTCCGGTATCCAACCATGCAAAACCACGTCCCAAGAGTTTCACATTCAAGCGTTCCTCCTGGAGGTATAACCTGTTCAGATCGGTGATTTCCAGTTCTCCGCGAGCCGATGGCTTCAGTGATTTTGCTTTGGCCACCACATCATTCGAATAGAAATACAAACCCGTAACGGCATAATTCGACTTCGGCTTAGTCGGTTTTTCTTCAAGGCTCAATACCCGTCCTTGGGCGTCAAATTCAGCTACACCGTAACGTTCCGGATCTTTCACCCAATAACCGAACACCACTGCACCATCCTTCAGCTTGGCAGTTTCAAGCAATGTCTGGCCAAAACTATAACCATAGAAGATATTGTCCCCCAGTACCAGGCAAACATTGTCATTACCAATAAATTCATCGCCCAAGATAAAGGCCTGTGCCAATCCGTCAGGTGATGGCTGAATTTTGTAGACAAGTTTCAAACCTAAGTGGGAACCGTCACCCAATAGATCTTCATACAGATGGATATCCTTGGGTGTCGAAATAATCAGTATTTCACGGATTCCTGCCAACATTAGTACCGACAACGGATAATAAATCATCGGTTTGTCGTATACCGGAATAATTTGTTTCGAAATGCTTTTGGTAATCGGATACAACCGGGTACCAGAACCACCTGCTAAAATAATGCCTTTCATGATTTTTTATTTTTATGATGATTGTCGAATATTGTGTCCAATGTTTGTTGACAGAGCAGTTCGGCGTAGCATAGCTTCCCTTTTAGCACGACGGAGTCTGGAGACTCCGCCGAACGTACTTTTTCAATCACGTAGGCATGATATCCAATCATCATATTATTTATAACTCTAATTTCTTTTTAAAATATCCAATCGTCTTTTCCAGCCCATCTTCGAGTGGCACTATCGGTTTCCAGCCAAGTTTTTCTTTTGCCAGGTCGATATTAGGTTGCCGTTGAACAGGGTCGTCTTGTGGCAATGGCAAATACACTAATTTTGACTTTGAACCGGTTTGGCGGATGACCATTTCAGCTAACTGCTTAATGGTAAATTCACCAGGGTTTCCTACATTCACCGGGCCGGCAAAATCATCGGAAGTTGCCATCAGGCGGGTCATACCTTCCACCAAGTCATCTACATATTGGAAACTACGGGTTTGGTTCCCGTCTCCATAAATGGTGATGTCCTGGTTTTGTAATGCCTGTACAATGAAGTTGGATACTACGCGTCCGTCGTTGGGATGCATCTTGGGCCCATAAGTATTAAAGATACGGATAATCTTGATGCGGACGCCGTTTTGCTGATGGTAGTTCATGAAAAGTGATTCGGCGCAACGTTTGCCTTCGTCGTAGCACGAACGGATACCAATCGGATTTACGTGCCCCCAGTAACTTTCAGGCTGCGGATGAATCAACGGATCGCCATATACCTCGCTGGTAGAAGCTTGCAGCACTTTTGCACGTGTCCGCTTGGCCAATCCCAGCATATTGATAGCGCCCATCACTGATGTTTTGATGGTTTTGATGCCATTGTATTGATAATGAATTGGAGATGCGGGACAAGCCAGGTTGTATATTTCGTCTACTTCGGCAAAAAACGGAGTTACCACATCGTGGCGTACCAGTTCGAAATACGGATTCCCAATCAGGTGGACAATGTTTTCTTTTGATCCGGTAAAAAAGTTATCGACACAGATCACTTCGTTTTTCTCATTCAAAAGTCGCTCACACAAGTGCGATCCGATAAAACCCGCCCCACCTGTTACTAAAATTCTCTTCATCTTTAAATCATTAATAAAATTGATATCGTTATTGTTATAACTTTCAGACAAACTATTATGTTTTGTTTATACGGAAATATAAACAAATAGTTATTCCCTATTGATTATTTCAGGTTAAAATTTCTCAATTTGTTTTCGCCGATCATCAACCGGATTCATTTGTTGCCGAGACTGGTCTTTGGTTGGCGGTGGTATAGCCGATTCGTCAGCTTCGTCCTTCCAATGGAAGATATCATTCTTATCAACCGGACGATATTTGATCAACCATTTGAATCCCGTTAAAGTCAGCTCTTCGGGAGTAAATTCATTGGGTGGGATCATTTCCCCTTCCGGACTGCCGATATGAGTAACTTCTTCAGCCTTCCTGCTGTTGATCAGGATCACGACATCAGTGCTTTTCAATTTATTAGCGCCGGTCACATCAGGCCCATCATGTATGTAATATATGGTTTCGCTGTCATTGTATCCATTTACCCTGTACAGCTCATTGTCCCCACGGAACAACCCCACAATTTTTCGTCCTTTGATCTGGTTAAAGCCCCCCGAATCCTGCTGCGCAATAAACCCTTTGTTCAGCAGGTTCATCCGTTTGGGATGTTGATTTTCTGTTTCCACTTCGATATATTCGGCAGTCATCTGGTTATCCTGCGCCCAGAGGACAGGCCTGGTGTACATGCGGATAATGGAATCCTGCAACGACATGGCCAGCGAATCGCACTTTCCCTGCATGTCGAGACTGTAAAACCGCACCTTTTTGTATGCCTTCATTATTTTGAATCCGGATGTATCTACATCCGAGCGCAACGTATCGGCGTGCAGGAACAACGAATCCTTATCCCCGGCCATGATCAGTAATGCCTGGTTGGTCATCCATGCTTTTTCCGTTATGTTGTTATATTCGCCCTTATTCCCTTTAAGGATGACATTATTGGCGGTGTCGACAATGATAATGTTGCTGAACGCCCGCCCGTTGCCTGTCTGGCTTTCGTAAAACAAAGTGTCGGCATTCACGGTAGTGCTACCGCTCTTGATCCACGCATTGCGCCGGAAAAGCGCCACCGTATCGTTGGTGTTGTACCAACCGCGTTCGCAATAAATAGTGTCTTTGTCATTTTGGATGGATGTAGGCCCCACAAAATCGGCTACTTTCGTATGCATGTTGTAAACCAACGTATCCGTCACTATGGTATAATCGGGAGTGTGAAGCACCACATCTTTCTTGAAGTAGCACATATTGGTATTGCGGTGGTAATACCCCAACTTGCTCACCATGTCATTACCCTTGTTGAAAATTTCACCCCCCGACAGGTAATATGCAATATCAGTATTCAGGTCGTAATACAGATGCTGGGTTTTCAATACGGCATCCGCATCTTCAAGCACCACATTGATCCATATTTCTGCAAGTTTGTTGTTCCCTTGGTATTTGGCCATATCGCCGTCCACCGTCACGCTCCCATCCTGTTTGGTGATATGTACCTTGCTGAATGCATCCAACGTATTGCTCTGGCCATAGAGATAAGCGCTGTCACAAGTCATGATCATGTCATCATGGATAAATTTCACATTGCCGATGAGTCGAGTAGCATCAGGTGCAATACTGGCATCGATTTCAAAACTGTCGTACGAAACAGCTTCAATTTTTTTGATCTGCATCTGCCCCTGTGCAGATACCGGAAAATGGAATAAAAGTATGGCTGCAAAACACAAAGTACACCGCATAAAGGCATGGAACAACGGCACGGCCTTTACCCTTCCGACTTTAAATTTTGAACCTTGAGCCATTATTGTTTCAGCCAGTTATTATTACTCAACCCGCATCGTTTGAAACTTTCGTCGATGTATATGTAACTGGTTTCTATCTTTTCGTTCACCCACTCATTCAGTGCCGACATGAGTTTGTTTTGATGCGCTATATCCTGCAGGTAAGTGTAGTCGGTCTTCAGATTCGCCCTGTGCGGATCTGATAACGATTTTATCTTGATAACTTTATACACTAATTTCTTTTTGTCGTCCACGGAAGCATACGGTTCGGATATTTCGCCGATTTTTTTATTATCCGCCAAGTCCTTGATGACATTATAATCGGCTTTTTCCAACTGGTCCATTTCAAATAAAGTGCTTTGGTCACGCGGGTTGATCATTAATCCTCCGTTGAAACGTGTTTTTTCGTCCTGCGAAAAGCGAAATGCTGCTACATTCCAATCCAACGAGTCATTGCGGATCAGCCGCACCAACGTATCCAAGCGTCCTGTTGCAGTGGCAACCGCTTCGGGATTGGGTTTCGGAGTCATCAATATGTGGCGTGTACTGACCCGGTCGCCCTGTTTTTCGATCAGTTGGATGATGTGGTATCCGAAGTCGGATTTGACAATACGCGATACATCGTTTTTATTTTTCAATGCCCAGGCAGCTTTTACATATTCGGGATCCAAGTCGGTTTTGCTTGCAAAACCTATTTCACCACCGGTACGCGCTGCGCCGGGTTCTTCGGAATACATCACAGCCAGTGTACGGAAACTATAACCGTCGATCACACGTTTCCGTAAGTCGAGCAATTTCTGCCGTACTTCACTGATGGCCTCATCGCTGTATGGCGGATACATGACAATCTGGGCGACTTCTACTTGCCCATTGACAAGCGGTACGCTATCTTTGGGTATTTTATTATAAAAACTACGGACTTCGGAGGGTGTAATCTTAACGTTTTCGGTGATATTCCGCTGCATTTTCTGCGCTGTCAACTGGTCATGGAGACTGGCACGCAAATCATCCTTGATTTCGTAGATGCTTTTATGAAAATATTCTTCCAGTTTTTCCTGCGAGCCGATCTGTTGGATAAAATAATCCAATTTACGGTTCAAATCCATTTCCACTTCGCTTGCGTCAACCGTTAAACTATCGACTTCCGCCTGGTTGAGTAATAATTTTTCCGTTAAGAGCTGCTCAAACATTTCGCATTTCATGTCGCCGCGTACAGGATAGCCTTGCACACGATATTGCAGGTACCGGCCTTCCACGTCCGACTGTTTGATCGGTTTGCCACCCACAATTGCTACAATCTGGTCGAGCATGTAGGGTTGCGCATGAGCGCACATACTGTAAAGGCAGAAAAATAAGATGATGATCCTCTTCATTATTTATTTCGATTTCTAATTTTCAATTCAATGACCTGTTTGTGGTCAATTGATTTTATAAATTTCAAATTGCTTCTTTACCAGCGCATCGTTATATATGTTATACTCCAACTCGCTGATAAAATTTAACTTTCTTTTATTGATGATGATGTTTTTTACTTTATCCTTAATGATGTTCAACGGCGTGACTTCGCCTGTTCCCCTTTTTTCCTTGATATACACCAGATAGATAAAACCGTTGTCTTCCTGTTCGATCTTATTGGATTGCGCCACTAATTTTGTTGCTGCTTCTTTCTGGGGCAGCACTTTCTCTATTTCCGACCATAAAACCCAATCGTCATTGAAAAAATCGAACTTATTGGCGTAATTATAGCAATAATGCGTCAAATCCTGGATATCTTTCTCACGATCGGAAACATACCACCGTTTCACATCCTTAATGTTGGGTGCATCAACAGGAATCTTGAGATACAATGCCTTGACAGCATATTCGTCCAGCAAAAAATTGGCCGTATTGGCCTCGTAATAATTTTGGATTTCAGTTTTGGATACGGCCGTATCTAATTTATTCCCGAGTAATTGCTCTTCATATTTGTAGATCAGCAACGAAGTCCGGTAAGTTTCCAGTTCTTCCGAAATATCGGACTGGTCTTCGGTCAGGTTCAGTTCGGCCTTGCGCAGCAACAACTGGGTCTTGATCCAATTATCAATATAAAGTTTGGCCAGCGATAAACTGTCTTCCGGAGTACTTCCTTTTGGAAAAATGTGATCCATCTGGCTAAAATACAAATATTTGTCGCCAACCTTTGCAACCGGCTTGTTGCCTTTTTTGGAAGTTTTCGTACAGGCGGTCAATGCCAATCCCAGGCACAAAACAACACACATCACATACGTCAGGAATGTGTATTGCAGCCTGAAACCGGTTATCTCCAATATCTTATTTCGCATATTTCTTCTTTAAATCCGCCCACGCCACTTCGTCAATGGCGACAGGATATGTCTTTTTTAATTGTTCCACCCACTGCTTTTCCAACACCTTCTGGTAATCGGCCACTGCTTCGGCACGAGCCTCTTCAAAGGTTTTTCGTGCAGGGCGCAAGATATCATGAACGTCCAAAAATACAAATTTACCATTCCATTCCAATATTTTTGAACAACCTTTTTTCCATTTAACCTGATCGGCAATTGTTTTCAACCCTTTCGGAAATACCTGACGGACGGTGTCGACACAAGGATTGACGCCATCCGGATTGCAGAAAAAGGTAAACAAACCGTTCGGCAAATGTCCCAGCCCGGCATTTTTATTATTTACCGTCAGGCTGATGCGCGTGGCTACTTTTTGGTCGCTACAATAATAAACGGTTGCGTCCAGGCGTTTTTCCCACCGGTACGATTTGGCGTTTTTCTTGTAAAAATCCGCTAACCCGGCTGAATCCTGCGACGCTTTCGACCACACTTCCCGCTGCGATATTCCAAATAACAACAACCCGTTCAGATATTCATCCGTAATGTCGCGAAATTCACCGCTGTTGCTTTCGAGGTTGTCGTTTTCATACTCCAGCAATGACTGCGCTACATATCGGTCATACGCCTGTTCCACTGTCGTGAAAGACGGCTTCCGCGCATGCCCCACCGATGTCGCAAACCGTTCAAAATCATGCATGCTATAATTACGACCTGCAAAAGAAAATAACGTCCGATCGCCATAATTAGTATATTGGCGGTCACAAAAAAGATTCTTCAACAAAACCGTATCCTCCGTGAAATGATATCTTTCCTTCAGTTTTGCAACAAATCGGTCAATCCCAACCCACAGGCGGTCGTCGTTCATCAACAGTATGTGTGCTACTTTTGGTTCATAACGGCTACGGTCATAAACTTCCGACAATAAATTTCCAGAAACAATACTGTCCATCAAATACTTATTGGCTAACTGGTCGCGATATTTCGTCCATTCGCAGGTAATTGCCGGCAATGTGTCCAACCCGGCTTCCCTGGCCGCTATTAGTTTGAGCTTGTATGGCACATACAGCGACAGGCAATCATCGAGGCGCTGTTTTCCGTTAAGATTATTCTTGAAGTAGACATGCTCGAAATCGCTCACGCCGAATTCATATGGTCCTGCACGCATCAATACCGGTTCCACAGCGGTTACTGTCGACACGCACACAAACAAACTCAAAATGCAAAAAATATTTTTGATTTTTGAATTCATAGAACGTATGTCTGAAGATTGAAGAACTGAAACTCTATTCCTGAAATTTTGAACCCTTAACAATGAGATGAAAATACAAATGATCACTATGTCCACCAAATAGTCTATATGATTGATTGATACAAAAATAAAAACTATTGATGTGGTTATAATTTGTCGCAAAAGTAACAATATTCATTTGAGTTAACAAAGCATTCTATCCAACCGTATGTATTTCCCCGAACCAATTTCTTATTGTCCAATATGAGTAAAAACCGTACCTTGCAGCGTTTTTTACCATAAATATACCCATCCCGATGAAACGATTATTATTTCTTTTCTTATTGCCTTGCGTATGCATGGCACTGTACGCACAAACACTGAATGTAGCCACCTACAACCTTCGCAACGACAATAAAGGCGATTCGATAGCCGGTAACGGATGGCGGCAGCGCTGCCCGGTGATTGCAGAATTGATCCTGTTTCACGATTTTGATATTTTTGGTACGCAGGAAGGGAAGTACAACCAGTTGGAAGACCTCAAGCGGTTGCTCCCAGGCTATGATTATATCGGCGCCGGCCGCGACGACGGAAAGCAAGGTGGCGAACATTCCGCCATCTTCTATAAGACCGGCCGCTTCAAGCTCTTGGGCAAAGGCGATTTCTGGATGTCGACCGTTACCGACCGGCCAAATAAAGGTTGGGATGCCGCATTACCGCGGATTTGTTCGTGGGGTGAGTTCAAGGAAACGAAAAGCGGCTTGCGGTTCCTGTTTTTTAACCTGCACATGGATCACGTGGGTGTGGAAGCACGACGCGAAAGTGCCAGGTTGGTATTGGCAAAAATCCGGGAGATGGCCGGCAAAAACCCGGTGATCCTTACCGGTGATTTCAATGTCGACCAGAACAACGAGAGCTATATGCTACTCAATACGTCGGGCATTTTGCAGGATGCCTACGAGAAGTCACCCATCCGTTATGCCAACAACGGCACCTTCAACGCTTTCAAAACCGACCTGAAAACCGACCACCGCATCGATCATATTTTCCTGACATCACAGTTTACCGTGTCGCGTTACGGCATCCTCACCGACATATATTGGATGCAGGTGCCCGAAAGCAGCGAAGAAGTCCGGTCGGGGAACTTTCCCAAGGAAGTGTCGCTCCGCAAGTATTCGCCACGAATGCCATCCGATCATTTTCCGGTGATGGTACGGGTACAGGGGCCCAAGAAATAGAAAGCGACGAATCAGACACACCATGAACATTATCTTATTCTCTTTTTTGTCCTGGCTGCCTGTAACCGGCCAACTAATTCAGTCGATCAATGGCTACATGATGCCGTCGCTTTAGTAGGGGATGC
Source organism: Bacteroidales bacterium (assembly GCA_031547085.1). Lineage (GTDB taxonomy): Bacteria > Bacteroidota > Bacteroidia > Bacteroidales > UBA4181 > JAIRLS01. The sequence goes on along the minus strand of JAVBSH010000034.1, from coordinate 20,163 downwards.
GCCCGACAGCCATGTGGGCTTTGGTTCGCTCCATACGTGGATCTTGTAAATTCTAAAAATAGGGTACCGGACTTATCATTGGTAATTTTGGGAGTGTAAGATAAGCTGTCAATAACTATTTGCAAAAATTAGATGCGTTTGCCCTGATTACACGTCCTTCGACCGTTTTTTTGGTTTCTGGGCAAGAATCAATCTCAACGAGGGGTTATAAGTCATGTAGCTCCAGCACCAGTCGAACAAAGTCAGTATCTTGTTTTTGGTTCCAAGAATCGACATCAGGTGGATAAACATCCACAGCAGCCATGCAAAGAATCCTTGGAACTGCATGAATGGAAGATCGACAACAGCCTTATTCCGACCGACAGTCGCCATGCTTCCTTTATTGTGATAGTGGAAATCGTTCATCGGCTTACCTTTTTCCTGTAATAATAAGTTTTTAGCCAAATTTCGTGCCTGTTGCATGGCTGGTTGTGCCATCTGCGGGTGTCCGTCCGGATAGCTTGTCTCAGTTTGCAAGCATACATCGCCGATGGCAAATATTCGTTCGCAACCGTTTACATGGTTGAAGGCATCCACTTTCAAGCGTTTACCGCGTCCAACGTTTTCGGACGAACCGATACCGTCAATAAGGTTGCCCATGATGCCGCTTGCCCATATTACCGTTTGTGCAGTAACCATCTGCCCGTTACCCAATACTATTTTCCCATCTACATAATCCTTAACAGCGGTATCGAGCATGACCTGAACACCCATATTTTGCAGAAATTCCAACGCTTTCTCCGAAGCTTTCTCCGACATTCCCGACAAAAGGTGTGATTGTGCCTCCACCAGGATAATCTGCATACTCGAAAAATTGATGTCGGGGTAATCCTTAGGCAACACATATTTCCGCATCTCGGCTAATGCGCCTGATATTTCGACTCCGGTCGGTCCTCCTCCTACCACAATGACGTTAAGTATATCGAGATCGTTGGAACTGATGGCTTTTTCGAACATACAGAGCAGGCTGTTGCGCAAAGCCAGCGCCTCCCCCACCGATTTCATCGGCATGGCAGTTTCCTGCAAATGTACCATACCGAAATAATTGGTGTCGGTTCCGTTGGCCAAGACCAGATAATCAAAAACCAGATGACCCTTATCCGTTTCCACCATATTCTGTTCGGGTATAATCTTCAGAACCTGGCACATCCTGAAATGCATACTGTTCTTGTTTTGGAATACCTTGCGAAAAGGAAAAGCAATGGCGCTCGGTTCCAAACCGGCTGTGGCCACCTGGTACAACAACGGCTGAAACTGGTGATAATTATTTTTATCGAGTAATACGACCTGGAAATATTTACGATTGAGTTTCCGTGCCAATGTAAGCCCGGCAAATCCGCCACCGACAATCACGACCCTTTTCTTACCTGTTTCAGGAATATATAACAACATCTCCTTAAATCTTGATTCTTTGTTATTCAAACAATCGGCAGGGGCGATTGTTCTGTAACGCGTTTCTGATAGATTGTGAAAGCTCTTGAATAGTTGGTTGTGTGTAATAATTGACAAGCTCTTTGCATTTTCAAATGGATAAATACGATGGGTAGCATGATGGGTATCTGGAATTACCTATGCTATTCCATGCTAATGACACCTACAACAATTGCTATTCCTGTTATTTCTTTTCTGTGTATCTCAAAAGGAGGGTATTCCTGGTTGTCCGAACGGCATTCGTAATAATCTTCGTTTTTACTACCCGGAGGATAAAGCCGCCTGGCAAATATACCTTGTTCGTGTGTGTCGGCCACATAAACCCGGCCCCATTGTATGAACTTGCTTGCCCGGATAATGGTACAGGCAAGCAAATCGCCACTGGCATATCGTGGATACATCGAAGCCCCCGACGCCTCAATCAGGAAATCAATATGAGACATCTTAAACCGTGGCACCACATAATATTCTTTTATGTCTGATTTTTCGATGGAAAAATTATTTCTTCCGAAACCCCGGATTGCTGATAAGTCCACCAAAGGTATCGTGTGAAGTGTTTTCAAACCATTACTTTCTTGCACAACTTGACGACTTATGTCATCTGTTTCTACCTTCAACATATTCCCTTTTCCTGTCAAAAGCCATTCTGGATTAATTTCGGGATAAATGGATAAGATATTCTCCAACTTATCTGAACCCAAAGCGGTGGTTTTTTTCAATAAGCTATGGGATATCCCAACAGATTTTGAAAACTGTCTAATGCTTAATCCTTTGGTTTCAGTAAAATACAATAGCCGTTCTATTGTATTGTTGAATATTTTATCCATTCTGCATTTTATTCGGAAAATATATTATACATTTGCCTCGGTTATTCAAATGGTGAATCGCTGTAAAGTTATAAAAAATGAAGTCACAAAGGTTAGAAACAAAACCACCACCTCATGGATGGATCAATGAATTAGCCACAATCATCGGTTGTGACCGGGGAACGGTGCGAAGAGCAATCTATGACAACTCACGGGGAATCAAAGCTGAAAAAGTACGGCAATTATATAAACAAAAGTATCAAAACGACGCTGATTCTGATTGATTTATGTGATCAAATCGTCTATAATATAATCAATGATAACAATGATTTGTATAATATGTTAAAAAACAATCAGTAGATTTCAATCAATAAATGCCAAAATGCCTATGATATAAAAAAGAAATAGTAAAAGATAAAGGAATATAACAATCCTTTTCCGGATTTTGAGAACAAACAAATTGACATATCTATGAAGCCCAAAGGTTATAAAGTAGAAAAGCTAAATGAAGACTTATATGATGGGTTAGTAGATTAAATAAATTTAGTTGGAAAATGAGAAGATCGAAATCGGTGCACGGACGATGTACCTTTTATTAATAAGTTAATGAGAAGATGTATAGTGTTAAGTAAGCAATTTTTACAAAAAAATGTATAAGAAATCACATTATCATAATATGAAATATTTTTATTTAGTAACCATATTTTTATTCCTGCACCTTGCCGCATTTGCCCAGACCAAGAGCATATCGGGGCGGGTTAAGGACGCCAGCAACGGGGAAACCATGCCAGGCGTTAATGTTTCCATTAAGGGTACCACGACAGGGACAGCAACCGATATGAACGGTGAATTTAAAATCAACGCATCGGTGGGCGATTCTATTTTATTTACATTCATAGGGAAAAAACCGGTAACGGAGGCCATTGGCCAACGGAGTGTATTGGAAGTTAGCCTCTATGATGACGAAAAGATGATTGAGGAAGTAGTAGTCACTGCTTTTGGTAAAGCAAAAAAAACCAGTGTCGCCTCGTCGATCGAATCGGTAAAAGTTTCTGAATTGCGGATTCCTTCGTCGAATCTTACCACTGCTTTGGCTGGTAAAATTGCCGGTATTATTTCATACCAGACTTCGGGTGAACCGGGGGCCGACAATGCACAGTTCTTTGTCCGTGGGGTCAGTTCTTTTGGGTATAAGAAAGATCCGTTAATATTGATAGACGGCTTTGAATCGACCTCGGATGACCTTGCCCGCTTACGGCCTGATGATATCGAAAGTTTTTCGGTAATGAAAGATGCCGCAGCAACGGTGATGTATGGGGCGCGAAGTGCCAACGGTATCATCTCGGTAGTGACCAAAAGCGGAAATGAAGGCCCTGTAAGGATCAGTGCCAGGGTAGATGTAAACATGGCCATGCCTACCCAGAATATTGAATTCCTCGATGGAGTCACTTACATGAGGTTATACAATGAAGCGTATATGGGCCGCGATCCCTTGGTACCCGCTTTCTACGACGAACAGAAGATACAGGCTACTGCCCGCGGTGAAAACCCGATGATCTATCCTAATGTAGATTGGTACAATGCCCTGTTCAACAAATATACGATGAACGAGAAAGCCAATATGAGCGTATCGGGCGGAGGACAGGTAGCCAACTATTATGTTGCCGGCGGATTCGATCACGAAACGGGTTTGTTGAAAGTGGATAAAAGGAACAATTTCAACAACAACATCAACATTAATCGCACCCACCTCAGGAGCAATGTTGTTTTCAAACTCGGGCATACGACCACCTTAGACACAAGGATTAATGGACGTTTTGAACGGTATACCGGGCCTTACGAGTCGGCAACCCGCATTTATAACATGGTGATGAGGTCTAATCCCGTGGACTTCCCGTTTACATACGAACCGGACGATGCCCACCAGGATGTTGAGCATATCCTTTTCGGCAGTACTTTGCTCGGATCAGGCATCAAGGTGAATCCTTACGCCGAAATGGTGCGTGGATACGAAGACCGTAATGAATCCAACATTACGATGCAGGCTACCTTAAACCAGGATTTCAGCTTTATCACTCCGGGATTGAAAGCCAGTTTAAAACTTTCGGCCAACAGTTGGAGTAAATATTCCAGCCGGCGGCAATACGATCCTTTCTATTATGCATTAGATTCATACGACATCATCACCGGAGACTTTACCCTCTTTCCCCTGAACCCAGGCAGTGGCGACGCTTTTCTGGGTAACGTGCAAGCGGGACGCGACGCTAGCGTACAATACTATTATGAAGCTATTGTTAACTGGAACAGAAAATTCGGAAAGCACGATGTAGGGGCTACTTTGGTGGGAATTGCCCAAGAAAACCTGATCACCGGCGGCAACAGCGCTTTGATAACCGAAACGCTTCCCGAAAAGAACATGGGATTGTCGGGGAAGGCAACCTACATGTATGACGATAAGTATATTTTAGAATTTATATTCGGATACAATGGTTCCGAAAAATTCACCGGCACCAACCAGTATGGTTTTTTTCCCGCAGTGGCAGGCGCTTGGATTGCATCAAGGGAATCATTCTTTGAACCGCTCAGTCCGGTTGTTAAATCATTGAAATTCAAGGCAAGTTTGGGAAAAGGGGGCAATGACGCTATTGCAGGCCGTAGCGGCCGTTTCTTCTTCCTGTCCAATATCGAAACATATCCAACAGGAATCATGTACCGGTGGGGTAATTTATACCAAAATGCGTATGGCGGTTACAATGTAACCCGTTATGCCAACCCGAACATTACATGGGAATCGTCCCTCCAGTTCAATGCAGGGTTTGAATTGGGGCTGTTCCGTAGCGAGGCGCTGAAAATCCAATTTGACGTTTTCCGCGAAATGCGTTCCAACATTTACATGACCCGTGAGAATTTTCCAAGTTCGGCAGGGCTTGAAGCTTCTATCGCCGGTAATGTGGGTAAGGTAGAGAAACTCGGATTCGATGGTTCTATCGATTATCAATACGAATTTTCAAGGGATCTCTGGATGCAGGGACGCTTCAATATTACCTATTCGCATAACGAATATGTGGAGTTGGACGAAAAAAACTACCCCGATGAGTACCGGAAAAGAAAAGGACATCCGATGGACCAAAAATGGGGATACATTGGTGAACGTTTATTTGTGGACGAACATGAAATAGCATATTCTCCCAAACAGGATTTCGAAGATTACCAAGCCGGTGACATCAAGTATAAGGATGTGAACGGCGACGGAAAAGTGGATGAAAACGACCAGATTCCCCTGGGATATCCGACTTCGCCCGAGGTGCAATACGGATTTGGCCTGTCCACGGGATATAAACGGTGGGATCTCTCCTTCTTTTTCCAGGGAAATGCAAGAGTATCCATGTTCATTGACGCAGATGCTCGCTGGAATGACGATCGTTCCCTACAGGAGGGAATCGCTCCCTTTGTAGACCAACGGAATGCATTACCGCTTATAGCGAATGATTATTGGAGCGAAACAAAGCCAAACCCGCATGCTTTTTGGCCCCGTCTGTCCACTAAACCCCTCAAGAACAATGTTCAACAATCCTCGTGGTGGCTGCGCGACGCTTCGTTTATACGTTTGAAATCCGTAGAACTTGGATATAATATGCCGGGGTGGGACAAAATACACATGCGTCAGTGCAGGATATACCTTTCGGCCGAAAATGTGTTTGTACTCAGTAAGTTCAAGCTATGGGACCCGGAAATGGGCAGCAACGGTATCAAATATCCGCCAAACAGGCGTATCAACGTAGGCGTGAAACTGGATTTTTAACAGATTAAACCTTTAATTAAGTGGTCAATATGAAAAGTTTTAAAATAATAGCATTGCTGGTTGCAGCAGTGACCATAGCCACATCGTGCAGCAAATATTTAGATGTGGTTCCGGATAATGTAAAAAAACTGGAGAATATTTATGCCAACAAAGAAGAAGCTTACAATGCACTGGCAAAAGTATACAATTATCTTCCGGATGACGACTGGTCGGATGGATCAATGGCCTTGCTGGGCGACGAATCTGTCAGCCGGGTCGACCCGGATTGGCTGAGGGAAGGCGGCCGGGTAAGGGCCGAAAGAATTATGCGCGGTCTGCAAACAACGGGAGATCCCATGCTGGGCACATGGACAGGCTCCAATGCCGGAAAACCCCTGTACGAAGCAATTCGTACCTGTAACATTTTTCTGCAATATGTAGACGGTATCCGTAACCTTACCGACGATGAAAAGAAGGATTGGACAGCCCAAGTAGCTTTTTTCAAAGCTTATTATCACTTTTTGCTGATGAGGCAATATGGTCCTATTATTATTTCGGACAAGGTGATTGAACCTGATGCACTGTCGGATGAATTATTCCAAAAAAGGAACAAGGTAGAAGATGTTTTTGACTACATTCTCGACCTGATGGATAAGCACATAGGCAACTTACCCGAACAACGCAAGGATGCGGATCTGGGGATGATCGACAGGGTTGGCGCCTTAGCCATCAAGGCTCGGATATTGGTTTACAGGGCAAGTCCTTTTTTCAGCGGTAATAGGGAATTTTATGACGATTTCCTTGATCCGAGCGACGGTCAGAAATTCTTTGATGTAAATGCTACGGAAGAACAGACCAGGGAAAAATGGGGAAAAGCTATTGCTACACTCAATGAGGCTATTACCTTGGCTTTCAGCCAAGGTAAAAGACTTTATACCAGCGATCGCGACAAAAGATATGTGAGGGACTCGTCTTACTTCCGCTTGAATCCGGTCAAAATGCGTCAACTTTATGATCTGCGTTTTGTAGTTACCGAACCGTGGAATAAAGAATTGCTCTGGGGAAGGTCGAATGTGAGTTTTGACGATTGGCGCATTGCGGATGTATACAGTCTCCGCTTGCCTGAAGAATATTCGGGAGGATCGGATCTGACCGAAAGATCGGGTTATTCGAGGCAAATACAATCGGTGAGCTACCAGATGCTTGAAAGGTATTATACCAAAAACGGATTACCGATGGATGAAGATGCGACCTTCAATTATACCGGCCGGAACGATTTGTACCTTACACCGCTTGCAACAGACCCGGATTTTGCCGGATTGGAAGGTATTATGCAACCCAACGCCGAAGTCATCAACCAGTATATGAACCGCGAGATGCGCTTTTATGCCAACCTCTGCATCACCGGTGGATATGCCCGCGAGCATTACACCACCTTTCCGACAAGCATGCTGGCCACTTTTCCCGGCGGTTGGAAATCGAACAGGGGCGACGGTGGACGGGAATTTCTTGCTACCGGCATTGGTGCCCAAAAAATGACGCATCCCGAATCGCAGTCAGACCATAATTGGCGTGTGGTACGTTATCCATGGCCCATCATTCGTCTGGCCGACCTGTACCTGATGAAAGCCGAAGCGCTTAATGAATATAAAAGCGCCCCCGACCAGGAAGTGTGGGATGCGATTAATGTTGTGCGTGAGCGTGCCTGTATACCCAAGGTGGAAGTTGTATACAACGACGCCGGCATTGTAAAATCCGCCGCTTTGGGAAAACATCGCAACAAGCAGGGGATGAGGGATATTATTTTAAGGGAAAGGGCGATTGAATTTGCTTTTGAAGGCCTCCATTTCTGGGATATGTGGCGCTACAAAAAAGCGCACCGGAATTTTTCCACAGCCATTCAGGGATGGAACTACAAGGCAACTGCGGCAAGCGACTTCTTCGTATTGACCATGGTGCAGCCACGTAAGTTTTTTATCAAGGATTACCTGTGGCCTATACCATTGAATGAACTGAACACCAATGGCGCCATTACTCAAAACCCAGGATGGTAACCAATATAATTGTTAATGATCAATTGTTAATGATTAGTAATGTTAAAAAATTATAAATCGAATCAAATGAAAATAAAATCATATTTGTATTTGTTGGCGCTTGTTGTTGTGTCTGTTGGCGCCTGCAAGGAAGGTTCCCGTTTCGATTCGTCTTCGGACGACGCTACGCCTACGGGGCCTCCGACCAATATTAAGTGGAAAGCGCTCAACGGAGGTGCAAGGTTTTATTATACCATTCCTGCTGATGAGAACCTGCTCAGCGTAGATGCCGAATACACCAACAGCAAGGGAAATCCGGTTAATTTTACCGCCTCCTATTTTGTCGATTCGTTGGATGTTCTGGGTCTTGGCGATACCAATCCCAAAATGATCAAGCTTTTCGGAGTAAACCGGGCAGGTGTCCGTTCGGCGCCTGCAGAAGTGGAGATCATCCCCTTGGAGCCCGCTGTTAAGCGTGTAGCCGAAACTTTGGAGGTTAAGCCCGCATTCAGCGCGTTCTTTATCGACTGGGAAAATGAATTGAAGCAGATGATCAATGTGTATGTGCATTTTAAATATACCGATAGGGGAGAACTCCGCGATGTGCTTACCGTTTTCTCATCCAATCAGCTGAAAGAGCGGAGATGGATCAAAAATCTTAACCTTGACGCGAGTATGCCTATTGAGGTGTCGCTACGTGTGGAAGACCGTTACGAAAATACGACTAAGGAAATATCGTACGGGTCTATCAACCTGCTGGAAGATTTTGAATTAGATAAGTCAAAGATGGTAATTCCGGTTGCTAATGACTCCACTATCATACTTCGCGATGGAACCAAGTTCAATACGAAGGTGCCTGCCATGTTCGGCGACCATGTGGAAGGCCGTATGGCAAAGTTAATCAACGGCGTTATAGATCGTTGGGAAAATCTGGATTTTTTCCATACAGGTGGACGTGGTCGTACCGGTCAAACCATGGCCGGTGGTATCGTGGGACAAAACGATTGGAATATCATCCTCGATCTGGGCGGTTATTACCGGTTAAGCCGCATTGTTACCCACCAGCGACATTCAGGTAACCGCGAAAATACCAACCGGGGGCAATTCTACAGGGATGAAAACTGTGGGCAGTTCAGGCTGTATGTTTTCAATGAACAGATCATGCGGTGGGATACCATCAGCCATCACAAAACGCCCATACCTCCTGCAGTGAACGAACTGGACTGGGTTAAATACGGTGAAGCCGGCGATATGGCCCTTTTCTACCCCGACGATCCTCAATATACCATTCCTGCCCGCTGGTTCAGATATGAAAAGATTTCCGGTTTCGAAAGCAATTATTCGTCAACCAATGTTAATTGCATGTCCGAATTAACCGTTTACGGGATAAAGGAATAATTAATCATATTAAAAAATAAAATCATGAAACGTTTGATTTATTTATTTATAACCGTTTTTGCGTTTTACTGGGTGTCATGCAGTAAAATGTATGACAACATCGAGGAATATGCCGGCGAGATTGTTTACCCTGCAAGTTTCGACACCATTTTCGGTCGTATCGGTTACGAACGGGTGGAAATCGACCTGATGAAAGTCGGCCGCCTGCCATCGAGGAAGTTGAGTTTGGGTAAAGCCACCAGAACCATTGTGGAATATGATGGAAAACCCCAGCTTACAATAGATTCGGTATGTTCCTGGGTGAACATCACCGGCCTTTCCGAATCGAAGTTGTATCGGTTCAAAATATATACCGAAGATTCGTACGGTAATTATTCCGTACCCAAGGAAATAGCCTTGATACCTTATACACGCCATGATGTGGAAGTGGTAAGTTTCGCATCCCCGAAACTGAATCTTTCGCCTTCATCCCTTGTGGCCGAATGGCCGAATGGCTTAAATACCAGTATATACAAATATACCGGACTATCGTATAGTTATACGGATAAGAATGGGGACAAGAAAAGCGGAAGTACCGGAGGAGAACGGTTCTATTGTGGTAACCTTGAAGCAGGCCAGGACGTATCCGTTGATGTCACATACAGGATCATCCCTATTGTCGATGAAGTCCGTATTTTGGATACGGTTGAAGTAACGAGGGCCATGGAAGTAGAAATGCCTTCCGCCAGTACGCCTTTCTCGCCGTCTGAGCGTGTGATATTAGTAGCCAACGGAATTACTACCTTTACCTCCGAAGCGGTGGCAAGTGTTAAGAAATTGACCTTACCGCTGCACCTCAGTACGTTTGCCGATCTTTTCTATTTTCCAAACCTGGAAGAATTGGATTTGACTGGACAGGGCCTTAAGGATATACTGCCCATGCAATCTCTTTCGGGAAACGGTGCGAGTATTAGTTTCGGCGGTGGCGACTGGTTGCCTTTCATGCGCAGGATTGAATATACCGAGGTTTTAAAAGCAGATATTAAATCGATTGAAACTTTGACTGATTTGCTGGAATCGGGCGCCATCAAAAAGATTACGTATATCAAAAGCTCCATGAGTCTGGATACAATATTTAAACCATACGTTGCCAATGGTGTGGTACAACATGTGCCCGAAGCATGGTTCCCCGAATCATCGCTTCTCGATCCGCGTTTCCTGCATGGGGGCGAGGTAGTAACCAATTCATTCTTCGTGAACCTTGACCTTAATAGATATGCTCCGGTGTCGGAGGTACCCAGTCCGGAAGCTGTGAATAATCCTGATAAGGTATATAAGATTATTCCAAGGGTACTGCGTAATGATCAAAATCAACCCAACAATGATTTCGGACGTAACGCTACATTTTCGTTTACGCTTCCCCGGGGGTATATGTACGATTTTGACAGGTACAGGTACGTTAAGGTTAAAGTGTATATCAAGGGAGGGGCAGAGTTAAATGGCGACATCATAAACGGTAGCGGCGGTGCATACCGGAACTATCGTGTACTATGGCCAAGGGTTCGATACACTTTCTGGGGGTCGGATGATCCCAACAACCCTTACGGCAATGGAGACGGTTGGGAATGGAAACCTGGGTGGCAGTCCAATGAAATTAGGGATAAGGCGATGTACACAGTTCCATATTCCAATGTGAATACCAGTTGGTACGAAGTTACCATGGACATGCAACAGGTAAAGGATCGGTTAATGAACCAGGATCATGATGCAAGTAGAGTCCCTGCCGGTTTCCCACGCAAAGGGCATTATCATTCACGGAACCTATGTATCAATTTAGGCGCCGAGCTTGGCAGTAATCCGAATCCACATAATCCGGCAACTCCAATCGTTTATTACTTTGCTGATTTCAGATTAAGTAAAACCCCATAAGTAGGCGAATGTGACGAAGACAAGTAGACAGGTAAACTCTGTCTGCTTGTCTATTCGTCTTATGATCTTTCTATCTTACAATTTTAAAATCAGGCAACCGGAATAACCCCGGATATTCGTAGCCTAAGCCACTGCACCGGGTACAGCCTTTTGCCGGCAAACAGCATAAAGGAGGTATGATATGATTTGAACCGCCATGAAACTACATTTTTTTTTATTTCCCGCAGATACGATGTGATCTGCGGGAGATAATTTTCAATTATCGAATCATTAACATAAAAAGAATAAAAACATGGATTATTTTTTGATAGACAACCCCTTGACTCCCGATCCTAAAGACAGGGTCGCCATTGTAACCGGTGTGAAAACATTCGACGCAACTGCCATCATCAGGCGCATGAAACTGCGGGGCAACCTGCTTACCGAAACCGATATGCGGGCAGCAATATTTGCCTACGAAGACGAGATAGGATTAATTGTGGAAGAAGGAGGGGGAATCAACACCAACCTCTTTAATGCGCAACCCTCTATAGCCGGCAAATTCGACAACGCCAACGATACCTTCGACCCCTCGCGCCACAAGCTGAACTATAACCTCAGCTTTACCAAATCAATACGCGAAAAAGCGGCCAAAATAAAAACACACAAAGTAGTTACCCCCGAAAATGGACCGGTAATAACTGCCATTAGGTACAGTGTGAGCGGCCTTATCGATGGAACGCTGAGCGCCGGCAGCACACTTGAGATCACAGGTGTGCGCCTGAAGGTATTTACCGAAATGGACGACAACGGTGTATATTTTGTGGCACGCGATGGCGCCGGGCATAAAGCAGCCACATTGGTGGAAAACAAACCATCGCGTCTGATCGCACTGCTCCCCCCGCTTCCCGGAGGAACCTATACACTGGAGGTGCGCACCAACTTTATGGGTGTAAAAGCGCCCGGCAAACAACTCCGTAAGGTGCAGTACAGTCAGCCGTTAACCATGTAGGCATGGCATGTGGATAGCGTTATCGATGGCCATCCGGCAGGTTGATAACGCTTTTCACTTAGTATGAAACAAGCGTTTCATAGTGTATAGAACGAGGCTTTCATAGAGTATGAAACGAGGCTTTCATGGTGACTATAACGAAGCTTTGAACGAGTGTTCGATAGGGCATCGATAACGTTGTTGATAACAAACAACGGATTAAATACGTCTCCGGACAATCAATCATACCTACATGACAATTTTGGATTTTAGTGATGTTAAAAAATAACCTATCAGACTCCTCCACTGACAGGGTCTATTAATCGCTGTCAGGGAGTATTACGGGCGCTGTCAGCGGTCTTGGCCAAAATTGACAACTTATTTTTTAAGGTTTACTTATCGTCTTTAAAAGACGAAAGAATTTACCGGAATTTACAATTAGATTGCTTGGAATAGAGCACTAAGGACATGCTGGACGGATACACCTTATAAAATCTGTTCATTTTTTCTATCCAGGCTGGGATACTTTCTTTTTGGGCTGTGAATCCCAACGATTCAAGCATCGTTATCCTGCTTTTATCCCCTTTGGGTAACACAAAAAGGGAGAGTGCATCTTTTGAAAAAAAATGTGCGGTTGGTTCTTTAATATCTTTTACTGTGAGGCTACTATCGCAATAAAACTTGGCCAGCAATCCTTTCGCCGCCCCGACTGTGTAAGGGCCATACCTGATATCGCAATATACCTGTTTACGGCAAGGATACTGATGTTGTATGAACCGGATCATATTTACCGCCCCGTTTCCAGCCGGTTTACCTGCCAACATGACCAATCCTCCCGTATTTATTAAAATCATCACTACCAATACAGGGCTTACAATATATTTGACTGCCTGCATGGTTAGTTTTGACTGCAGGTATTGCCATGCATACACAACCATAAGAGGTGTGAGGTTTGCAAGGGGGAACAGGAACCTGAGTTCTTTGTGCGGAATGCATGAATGTATTACCACATAAGGAATAATGCACCAAACCAATATATTTTTCCTGTCGAAAATGCAAAGCGCCAACAGCGAGGCAATGATTGAAATCCCAATCAAAAGGGTAGGGCGGGTGATGATTGAAACCAGGTAATAATGCCAAGGAGAGATGCCATAAAGGGATGCCATGTCATCAATCAGGTTAGACCGGAGATAATTTACCGGAGCTACAACAAATCGGCCATAGAACCAGGAATCAATAAGGGTGCAAACGACCAACACCAATAAACTTCCTGAAACCAGTAACCAAATTTGTTTCGCTGTTGACTTTTTCACGAGCAGCAGCCATAAGAATATTCCTAAAAAACACAACCCCATTTGGTAACGGAATTCAAATGATATACCCATGGTAATTCCTCCCCAAAAATAAGCGATATCCCGCTTATTGGGTGATTGCAAGATCGCTATAACCAATAACAGGGTTAGACCGGAGAACGTTTCCGATGAAAAGCGCACATTGATTGCCGGCAAAAACCACAAGAAAAACGGAATAATCATAAAGATGGTTCTGTTTTCGGGTTTGATGGTTGGCAATAATGCCCATATAAATATGCTGATGGCGGACAATGCCAACAGGGCTGTTACTATTCTGAGTATAGCGCTTAACATAAAAGGATCAGTTACCCCAAATATACAGGCTGCCTTAATGGTCATGAAGGCCATCATTGGCTGTAAAGCGGGGCGTATTCCTGCATCGTATTCCCATGTAAGGTCATTGCCTGTATTACATCCGGCTTTGAGTCCGGCAAATTCCACAATCTGGTAATGTTCATCGGGATGATGGTAGCCGCTACTGTTTATTGCGGTAATGATGTACACTACGGAAGCAATGGCAATGATGAAAACAAACCGCTTATTGATGTTACCGGCATTATTGGACCAACAATTCATATCTTTTATGCAAAAGTCACATAATAATTCACAAGGAAGTTCCACAGGAACGTTACGCCGATAGCAACCAGTTTGGCAGGATAAAACGGGATGCCGAATCGTTGGTGTGTCACCCACAATACGCCATTATTAATGCAAAGGCCTGCAACGGAAACAAAAATGAAAAGCATGAACTCTGTATCCATCGTCTTATGGCTTCCAAACGTCCAAAACCGGTTTAGAAAATAATTGCAACACACTGCGAAAGAAAACCCCAAACTATTGGACAAATATTTATGCAGCTTGAACTTCTCCTTGCATAGGTATGTGATGCTGAAATCTATTCCCATGCCAATCATACCTACCATGGCAAACTTGAGGAATTTACTCAAAAAAACGGTCATTGTATCCATTTGAACAGCCTGCAACGTTTGATCCCGGAACTATCCGGTTGGGATTTGGCCAATGGTGAGTATAGCGCCATATTGATTTTACCTACAATTGTACTTTCCGGAATATATCCGAAACTACGGCTGTCATGCGAGTTTTGCCGGTTATCTCCTACTACAAAATAATAATTATTTAATACGGAATATATATGGGTCATTTTTCCCGACCTCTCCAATCCGGCGATTTTTCTCACCATTTCGTAATTGGAGGAGTCGAGCCGGATCGTAGTTCCTTTAGGAATGATGTCGACCACACGTTTTACCAGCAATTCGTGCTTGTTTTCAATATTCCTGAACACTATAATATCGCCTTTCCGGGGCTTTTTTATTGCCGGTAGCCTCCTTTGTTTCCAGTTGTTTTTTTCATCGGCCTTGCGTAGAACCGGTATCCAGGTAAATATATTGACCAGTGGTATATCAGCCCAGCGTTGCGGCAACATGCCCCCGTATGTTATTTTGTTGATCCATAACCAATCACCGGATAAAATGGTTGGTTCCATACTGGGTGAAGAAACCCGGCAAGGCTCACCCACCACCATCCTTATAAAGATGGTTATGGACACAAGGCTGCCCAACAGGATAAATATCTTTTTCCTAGTCATGTCCACCCGAAAGGCGTTGTTTGACACCAACAAGGTATTGCTTGCTGATATCGGGATATTCCTTATTGGGAATCAAAATATCGGAAACCGTCATACCGGAGTTCAAGATAAAATAATAGGGAGAATCGAAATGTTCTGCAATCCAATCGAACCCGTCATGCGGAATCTGGTATATCCGGAATTCTATCTGGTTAATCCGTTTAAAAATCTGGAAATCCCTTTCCCTGTGGTAGGAACATAATATAACTACCGGATCGTCCCCGTGATTATCGAATATTTGATTGAGATGCTCGAATTCCGATTCGACGCATGTATTACAGTTAAGATTGGAATAACGGAAAATAAGCACAGGTTTCTTTTCTACCAGTGATGATAACTGAACGGTTTGGCCGTCGGCGTCGGCACATGAAATATTATACGCTATTCTTCCAGCCATTTTTGCATTCACTTCCGAATTGACTCGGTGAAATTCATCTAATTCCTGGTTTGTTTCTTTATTGCCATGCAAGAAAAGTGCAATGGTCGCCAGTATAGCAATCAACAGCACAATGGCTCCTGTAATGATGGTTCTCATTTGCGTTTGTTTTTAAACTCATACAATACCAATATATGGTTAGTGAACTTGGGCGCATTGGCTATGATTTGGTGCAGTTCCTTATTTCTTAACGGCGGAGCCTTGTCCATATGTTCCTTAATGTTATCGATCATCTCCGGTTCGATGAATCCTACAAACTGATTGCCATGGACATCTATAGGGTAAGGCAGCCAGTCGTTAAAATCCATATCCTCGAAATTAAGCGCATAGGTTATTCTGTCGGCATTACTGTAAAAAAATGTTGACACAACCGACTGTCCCTCTTTTGCCTCCACCATCGAAAAAAACAGGTATTGCTCCGTTTCACAAATCGGTGGTTTAGTATATGTATAATTACTGTTATTAATTAACAATAAAAATTCTTGGAGGCCAACCGGCTGATCGTATTTATTCCAGATGCTTTTCTGCTGTTTGAACACGTATTTAACTTGGTATGCAGTATCGTTAAGGATTTGATAAACAGTATCGGAAAGTACCGGTTTTAACAACAAGTCATTATTGTGGTTAAAAAAGAGCGCCCTTGATATGGGGGCTCGTTTCTGGAGTGGAGTATAGGGGAACATTTTCCTTTTGATGCTGTCCCCTATGGTTTCTACAAATTGATATTGGCTGTATGGAAGCTGATGAATTGTATTTCCCCGGAACATTTCGAAATATATTCCTTCGAATCGCTTTTCTGTCTTGAGGTATTTCCCGTCGGCTGAAAAGTGTAGCATCGAAAGCATGAGTTGATCGGAAACCAAGAGTTCATTGGTGCAGTCATCGAAGCTCATATCGCCAAGCGCGGCATATTCACCTGGTCCCTTGCCTTTGCCCGATATAATGTTGACCACATGGCCCAGGGTATCGTAGATAAATATTTTTTCGGTAATCGATGCATCCAGGACATAGATCCTGTTTTCCCGGATGATCACCTTGTCGATATTTCCTACAAGCTCGTCCGGGCTAAGTGCAATATATTTCACCCTGGAAAGTTGTTGGTAGAGCGCCTTCATTTCCATTGCTCGTATGTTCTTAGTATCAATCGTAATATAACTTCGCGAGGAACATGTAAATGACTTTGCCCTGGAAATACTATTGGACAATAGTTCTTCGTAAGGTCTTGTCCTGCAAGAAAAGGCGATGAAGCACAGCAAGATAAAATATAATAGATTTTTTTTCATGGGGTTATCATATAAAGATGAGGATGTTAAAATATTCTACTATTTAGCAATCAATGATTTTAAACATCCTCATACAGATTCAAATTAACGCGGAATAATTACTACACGCATGTTAACACGAGCAAAAGTTCATTAAAAATGACTTGGAGGAAGATAACTTGGAGGAGTAGCACCACCCCAGGCGGCGCATGTCTGTTCTGAGGAATTACAATTTCCCCATCCGTAAACACATCGCATCTTAAAACCACTCACTGGGCCTGAGAGACCGCTACTAGAACACTTTATCCAATTAGTCCCCCACATACACCACCAAGTTGCATTCCCTTCTGGATAAATGGTGCAATCAACCACTGCAGGCCATAGTTGTAGCCAACTGGCTCCGTTTGTTCCGGCCTGTCCCTGGTATTCTTTACCTAACCAATTAAAAGAAACAGAAGGAAGTCTACCCTGATTATTTAGCTCCTTGTCGTCTCCAGTGGTGCTGCCCCCACTGGTACTACCTCCACCGCTCGTATTAGTTTGAGCCAGTACCTTGATATTCAGGTTTTCTGTCAATACCCCATAATCATTTGCCGCATGGTGCAGATTCAAGGTTAAAGCCAGCATAAAGGCGCTTGCACCAATAACTGTAATTACAATTGCTTTCAAATTTTTCATATTTATAATTATTTAATTATTAATAATGTTGTTCACTAAAATGTCACTGTGGTATGTATTCTTTTGGGCCCGGAGGCCCGTCGCTTTCTATGCCCTTTGGTATGTTTATTTTCCATGGCCAATCTATTTTTTATGGTTTGTAATCATCACGTTGCTTGAGTAATTCACGTAGTTCCTTTTTAATAGTATTACTACTGCGCCAGTCGTAAGTACGCAGGTGGGCATATATCCCAAAATAAAGCAAATAACAAGTAAACAAGGCAATAACCAACTTCCGTAGCCTGTCACCCGAACGTTGGTAACACAGTACCAGGCCATACGACAATATGAAAGCGACACCAACATAAGCCAGGTATGCATAACGGTCGGCCACAATGGCATACCGATCCATAGGTATAATATGCAAAGCGATAGCAATGTGTATAAGGAAAAACAGCAGCCCGAACAGTATAAAAGGGCGGACCAGGTATTTCCGTAAACTCACAACGATGATCACCAATAAAGCTGGGTAAACCAGTATCCACGAAGGAAGAGGTTGTCCCACTTGGGAAGGGAACGGATAGAGATATGATAATTTGAAAGGGATAAGGGACTTAAATAAGTATTCAAACAGGGTATAGCAGGCAAACACAATGCGTTGCCCGAATGTGTATGATTCGGCCGGCAACAATAACACCCTGCCCGAAAATCCTTGCGGCACCATAGTGATAAACCCGAATAACAATGACAGCACGAAAAACGGGGCTACAGTAATCCACATTTTTTTATCATTCAGTTTATGTCCGCAGATCAAATACATTAGGATAAGCCAAACCGGAAATGTTACAGCCTGTTCCTTTGCCATGAATGACAGGGTAAACAAGACTAAAGCATAAATATAACTCTTCAGTTTTTCCGATTCGATATACTTGAAATAGCAAAGTGATGCCCATAAGTAGAAAAAAGTATATAACGGGATTTTTACCGCACTGACCCAAGCCACAGATTCCACATTGAATGGCTGGATGGCAAAAAGCAAGGCCGTGATAAATGGAACGAAACTAACAACTGGTACGGAAATTCCTTTTTGTGTGTTTAACAGTCGGGATACAAGCAACATGACCAGGTACACACAACCAATGTGCCATAACAAGCAGGCAAAATGGAACCAAAATGGGCTATAACCGGCAAAAGTATAAATGATCAAAAAACTCAATTCGGTTAAGGGAGCATATTGTCCATTATAATATTCTATGAAAATTGCATAGATGTTGCTCCAATTAAACCCTCCTTCGGTATAGATATTCGTTACCATCCACTGATCATCCCACTGAAACAGGAATTCATTCCCAAGGACAGGGAAATACACTAATACAGTAATTATGCCCAACAAGAGGTATTGGATATGCTTTCTGGAAATGAAATCAATTACATTTGTCATAGAATTCAAGGTGTGTTTATGGACAATGTTTGAGTTTCTATTACGATATTTTTATTTTTCCCGTATAAATAATTGACATTTAACAATGAACGTATCAAAATACTTGGCAGCACTATTCTTGCCATAACCGATCAAATCAAAAGGTGATCAAATAGTTACCAAATGATAAAAGATTAAACGTAAGTTTTCCGCTTCAAAGCTAATATAAAAAGATAATAATTACAATTATTATTTGTGATTTTTCAACATATCGCCCCATGATGTTTCCCTTTTCAAATATTCCTACGCAACAAATCATTTGATGATCTTCACCAATTCTGTTTCCTCCAGGATATACATCAAATGGTCGGCTTCCTTTTGGTTCAGTTTCAGCTTTCCCTTTATCTGTATATACTTATCGGTAGCTACATGTTTCAATGCCGACTCTCCCTTCTTGGGAACTACTTCGATTACTGATTCCAATCCTGCACCATTGCAGAAGAAACACATGCTGGAAGGATATGCAGACAAAGCGAACATAGTTCCTGTTGCATCTACCGGCACGTAAAACCCTTTGGCAAAGACTTCTTTGCCATCTAAATCCTTGACTTTCTTGCTGAATTTGGGCATATTGTAATAATCGTCGTATTCGGCCACATATGTGGGTATCCATTTGATATCGGCCAGTGTTTGCCAATCGATATCCTGCTGGGCACGTGCTGTGCCGCAAACCAGGATGATAACTATAGTGAGGAAATGTTTATTCATTGCAATATCAATTTAGCGTATTTAATGAAGCGCTCTCATGAAAAGCAAGAACCATTTCATCAAAATTGGAAAACGAGTGTAACATACAGATTAACTTCTCCTTAATGCGTCGTTTTACTTGATGGAAAACAGTCAAAAGTAGAGAAAAAAGCATTTTGAAGCAAGAGTTCTGTTGCTAAAACATTACCTGTTTTTTGTGATTCTTTTGCTGCCTTTTACGCTGTTTTTCATATACTTAAATAGCTCTGTTCAAATTA